>JAOTWH010000095.1 GCA_029863035.1 Acidimicrobiia bacterium
ATGGGAGCTGCGGACAAGTTCGTCATGCTCGATGAGCTGGCCGGCCTGTTGGACGCCGCGGTGGGGGCGACCAGGGCTGTGGTCGATTCGGGATGGGTGCCATACGCCATGCAGGTAGGCCAAACCGGCAAGACCGTCAAGCCAGAGGTCTATATCGCTTGTGGCATCTCGGGCGCGATGCAGCACCTGGTGGGAATGAAGGACTCGGGCATCATCATCGCCATCAACAAAGACCCCGAGGCCCCCATCTTCGGTATCGCCGATCTAGGAATCATCGGAGACGTTCACAACGTTGTCCCCAAGCTGATGGAGGCCCTAAAGGCGAACTCCTAGTGTTCCGTGTCGTAAGTTCGTACTGATGTTGCCGAGGTGTCGGCGTTCCTGGCAAGGACGCACAACGAAGGCGCAGTGGTAACTGCGTCGAGGCGGAGGACGCAGTCAGGGGCGTCGAGGGCCGGCAAGATTCTGTGCATGACTTGCGACTCGGAACACCGGGCAGACCAGGCCTAAGTAGACCAGGCCTAAGTAGGGAAGCTGAGCAGCTGCTGGATCAGCCGGAGGCGAGGATGGGGCCGGGGCTTGCGGAGTTTGATTCGATACGGCTCAAGGGGTGAACCGACTAGTCGCCAGTCGCTGGCCCGGGTAGCGATTTGGATCGGATCTGGCAGGACTGCGACCACTCCCCCCGCCACTACTGCAGCTGCGGCAGTCACAACCCAGCCGAGTCCGAGGTTGAGGACAACCGCCGACACCGCCGCCGCGACGGCGGAAAGGAACGCCAGAGTCGCGAACCCGACCATGACCCGACGTAGGGGGGAGATCTTCCAATCTCGAAGCTGCAACATGTTCACCTACCTAACATCGGCCCAGCGGCCACCTGGCTTGAGAGAAGCCTAGCTCCCGAGAGATTCGGGCCCGAAGGAGTTGGGCATCAGCTCCTCCAAGGTGTGCTCGACCACCTCTCCCCCAGGGCCTTCCACCAGCACTCGTTCCACCCCGAATTCCCTCATGATCTGGCGGCAATTCCCACACGGGTGGCAATCATCCCCATCGAGGCAGGCCGTAGCCACCGTATGCAGCTTGCGAGCTCCGGAAGCAACAGCGTGACCAATGGCAACCGCTTCGGCGCAGATGGTGGAACCGAATGCAGCGTTCTCCACATTGGCGCCGGTGAACTGCGTGCCGTCCTCGGCGACGACCACCGCGCCCACCCGGAAGTTCGAATAGGGCGAGTACGACCCCGCGGCAGCCAGGCGAGCGGCTTCGATGAGCGCGACGGGGTCGGTCATCCCACGTCCAACAGCGCGTCCACGAAGGCGGCTGGGTCGAAGGGGAGCAGGTCTGAGACATCCTCCCCCACCCCTATCAACTTCACCGGTACACCGGTGTCCTTCTCCACCGCAACCGCGATGCCGCCCTTGGCGGTTCCATCGAGCTTGGTGATCACAACCCCGGTGACTCCGACGGCATCCAAGAAAGCTGAAGCCTGAGCCAAACCGTTCTGTCCTCCTGTGCCGTCGATAACAAGAAGAACTTCGTTCACCCCTCCTGCTTCGCGCTCCAGGACACGCACCAGCTTGCCCAGCTCTTCCATCAGGTTGGCATCCGAGTGCAGGCGACCTGCCGTGTCCACGATCAAGACATCGGCCGAACGGGCCTTCGCCGCTTGGTAGGCATCGAAGGCCACGGAGGTCGGATCCGCCCCATCACTGCCTGCGATGAGCTCTACCGACAATCGGTCGGCCCAGATTCGCAGTTGCTCTCCAGCTCCGGCGCGGAAAGTGTCAGCCGCGGCCAACAGGGGCACGGCACCCAGTTCGCGGTATCTACCTGCCAACTTGGCGATGGAGGTCGTCTTGCCGGACCCGTTCACCCCAACCACCACGATCACCGCCGGCGGGGTGCCGTCGGCATGGAGGCGCCGGTCCGGACCTTCGAACAGCGCCACCAACTCGTCACGTATCCGTTGGCGTGCCTGACTGGCATCGGCGGGGTTAGATTCTCTGGCTCTGGCCACAACTTGGGCGGAAGCGGCGACTCCAACATCGGCCGCGATCAGCGTCTCCTCCAGCGCTGCCCAGGTCTCGTCCCCTAGTCCTCGCTGGAAGACGCGCGACAGTGCTCCGCCCAACGCGTCGCGGCTGCGCGACAACCGCTCGCCAAGCGTGGGCAAGGGTGGTGCCGCTGGCTCGCTGATGGTTGTGGCGAGGGTCTCCAAACGTCGCTTTTGGCGACGCGAGAAGACCCCGATCGCCACGGCCGGAATGGCGATAGCGAGAACAACGATTATCACCACAAGAGTCACTGCCGCATCTCCGCTAGTTGTTGATTTCCGGCGCTGCAGCCTAGGAGTAGGCGACCGCGCCAATCTCTACCACGATGTCGAATCGACCTAGACCTTGACGTTGTCAAGCCGTTTGGCGAGGACCTTTGACGACTCGCCTGGCTCCATAGTCACCCCGTAAAGAATGTCCGCCGCCTCCATGGTCTGTTGCTGATGAGTGATAACTGCCAGCTGAGAAGTACCTCTCATCACGTCGATGAGGCGAAGGAACCGATGCAGGTTGGCGTCGTCAAGCGCTGCTTCCACCTCATCGAGAATGTAGAAGGGGCTGGGGCGAGCGCGAAAGACGGCGAACAGAAAGGCCAATGCAGCCAAGGAGCGCTCGCCGCCTGACAACAAGCTCAGCTTGCTAACTCGTTTCCCAAGTGGTTGGGCGCCCAGCTCCACGCCGGTCTCGAGCGGATCGTCTGGATCGGTAAGCCGCAGCCGACCGGTGCCGCCAGGGAACAAGAGACCGAAGTTCTCCTCGAAGTATGCGGCGATCTCGTTGAAGGCCTGGGTGAAAAGCGTTCCTATCTGCTCGTCGAGCGCCGTGATCACCTTCCGCAGTTCAGTGCGCGACTCCTCGAGATCTGCCAGCTGACCCTCAAGGAACTCGGCCTCCTCGGAAAGTTCGTGGTACTCGGCGGCGGCCAACGGATTAACCGGACCCATACGCTCCAGCTCGGCTCGCAGCGAGTCGAGTTTCGCTTGGACGTCGACATCGCCTTCGAGACCCTCAGGCCGGGGAGCATCTAGCGCATCCTGCGCCGATGCATCGACATCGCGCCGCAACCCTTCCTGCACTGCCTCGTCTCGCACCCGCAGCTCTGCGGTTTCCACTGCCAACTCGGACAGCCTGTCCTTGGCTTGTGAGAGCGACTCTTCCAATCGACGCTGGCGTTGGTGGCTGGTGGACAGCTTGCCGCCGGCATCGCCGGCGTCGCGCCGTAACGCACGCTGTCTCTCTCGAAGCTCAGAGATGTTGCTGCGGACGATTCCCAGCGCCGATTGCGCCCTCGACTCGATGCTCGCCAAGCGCGTTATCTCGGCGGGATCGATCGTTGGAGCGGCGTCCGAGTTCTGCAGAGTTGAGGCTATGTCGGACATGCGGGTCCGCAGCAACCTCTCCCTCTCCTCGCTTGCCGCCAGCGAGGCTGTGGCTTCGTCGCGGCTCGCACTCGCTGCTTCGCGGCGCAGGGTGAGCTGTTCGCGTCGTGTTGCCAGCGATTCCCAAGCTTCGGCAGCCTGCGATCCTCCGGCCTCGAGCGAGTCGAGCCGGCTGCGCAACTCGGACAGTCTCTCCAAACGAGCGGCTTCCTGCTCTGCGAGAGCACGGCGCCTTTGATCGAGCCGGGATAGCTCGGCGGATCCCTCGGCACGAGCTCTCTCCACCAGCGCCGAGGCTTCGGTGGCACCGCCCAGTCGCGCCTCGAGGACCTCGAGTGACTCGCGAGCTGCACTCTCCGCTTGACGGGCATGGTCTAGCTCCCGCCTGGATGTTGTCATGCGACTGTCAGCGCGAGCTTGCTTTGTTCCAGCGGCGTCGACTCCAGCCTTGGCTTCGTCCAACGCCGCTGGCGAAAGCGGGTCGGAGGGACGTACTCCGAACGAGCTGATGAGGTCTCCCTCCGGAGTGACTGCCCTCAACTCGGAATGACGCTGGACAATGCCCCAGGCGCTCGACCAGCCCTCGAGCAGCAAAACGTCGCCCAAGAGCTGATTGGCCAGGTTCTGGTCGGCCTCGGGACCGAGGCGGTCCACCAGGGCATCGACCCCTAGCTGGGCGGCGACCTTGCGCGCCGGTGCATCGACGTCGGCGGCCGCGGCCGCGGCCGACACCACGGGAACACCGCCCAATCCTTCGCTACGCAGGCCCGAGACGACCTCTTCCACGCCGTCGCGATCGGTTGCCGCCAAGGCGTCTGCCCATGCGCCGAGCGCCACATCGACCGCTCGTGACAACTCTGGGGGGACATCGAGGCGCTGTGCGATCGTTCCCACGATGGCATCGAAAGAAGCGGCTCGATCCCTCGTTGCCGGGTCGGTCATGCCAGACAGAGCCGCTTCGATGGCCTCGACGCGAGCAACAGCTGTCACGAGTTCGAAGTTGGCGCGCTGCGCTGCTTCTTCTGCTTCGTAGTAGGACCGTTCTGCCGCTCTGCGCGTCTCCTGGGCGCCATGGAAGGCCTGCTGTGACGCGCCTACCTCAGTGTCGGTGCGAGTCACGTCGCCGTGAAGTTGTTGCAGCTCGCGCTCTTCGTCCGAAATCCTTGCGCTGACCACTTCGACTCGACGGGCGATGGCGTCCTGTTCGCGCCTGTCGCGCTCTTGCGCCGCCTCCAATGCTCTGAGGTCCCCACGGACCGCGGCCGCGGCACCCTCCGAACCCAGGGCATCCTGATCTGCCAGTGAGCGTTCCTCGTCCTCTAACGCTTCGAGAGCTGCCACCGCGGTCTCTGCCTCCGTGCGCCAGCGTTCCTGTTCGCCTCCGGCTTGAGCCAACTCTTCGCTGATGGACTGGCTCTCGAGTTCAAGATCTCGTCTGCGAACTCCGGCATCGCGTTGCTGTGCTTCTAGAGCCAGTCGCCGCTCTCGGCCGACCGTGGCGTAACGCTGCAATCGCTCGGCAGTGGTCTCGAGCCGAGCGGCAGCTGTGGTATCGCGCTCCAGGGCCTGTCCAGCCTCTCCGGCGCTGGCCTCCAGCTTGGTCAAGGAATCGGCGATCGAGGCAAGCTCTTCAGAGTTAGAGGTGACCGATGCATCGAGGCGCCCCTGTTCGACTTCTGCTGCCGACAGCCTGGTGCGAATCTGGCGCAGAGCCTCTCCCCCGATGTGGAGGCTCAGTGCTTGCGCCTCGTCCTTGACCGAATCGTGTCGATCGGCAGCTTCGGCCTGACGCCGCAGAGGACGCATTCGTTTTCGCTGTTCTCTCAGAATGTCCTTGAGACGCTTGACGTCTTCTGCTGTCGCGTCCAGACGCTTGATGGAGCGATCGCGTCGGTTGCGGTGCTTCACAACGCCTGCCGCTTCCTCGATCACAGCCCTGTTATCGACCGGTGCAGCGTTCAGAATCGATCCGATTCTGCCCTGGGCGATGATGACGTGTTGGTGCCGCCCAACGTGGCTATCCGCCAACAGCTCCTGGAAGTCCAACAGCCGGCACGCGGTGCCGTTGATCTCGTAATCCGAGGTGCCGTCGCGGTGCAGACGCCGAGTGAGCGTCACCTCATCCAGATCGAGAGGGAGCATGCGTTCGGAGTTGTCGAAGGTAAGGCTCACCTCAGCCTTGCCCCTTTTCGCCCTGGTAGCGGTGCCCGAGAAGATGACGTCGTCCATCTTGTCCGTCCGCAGCACCGATGTTGCCTGGGTTCCCATGACCCATGCAACGGCGTCGACGATGTTGGACTTGCCGGAACCGTTCGGCCCCACGACAACATTCACACCCCGCTCGAAGTCGAGACGAGTGCGGTCGGCGAAGGACTTAAAGCCCGCGAGAGTGAGCGTCTTGAGGAACAAGGCCAGCCGCAGGGTATCAATCGGCCCTAATTGGACTGGGTATTTGGCAACCCAACACGGACAGCGCGAGGCGCGTTCCCCCGCCCCCAAAACCAACGCAGATGGCGCGAGGCGGGTTCATCGCCAGGTTTCTGCAATCGCGGACCAAGCCGTGGGCGGGCCGATTCTTCCCTCCCCCGCGCAGCGGGGGAGGCTGGGTGGGGGTGGTGAATCACTGCCGCGGACTACGAACGCGCTGCAACACGCCTTAACCCAGGATTTGAAACCCGCCCAGCTCCCCCTCGACCTCGGCGTCGCTCACGGCGACGTCATCCACGGCCGCCATCGGCGGTCCGTCGGCGAGCCTCTCGAGGTAAGACTCAACGACATCATCGCGGCCCTGAACCATCAGCTCGACCTCGCCGCCTGCCCCGTTTCGCACCCAACCGGCGACCCCAAGCTCGTCTGCCGCCTGCTTCGCCCACCACCGAAAACCGACCCCTTGAACCCGGCCGACAACAACGCAACGGCGAGCGCTCACTTCTGACAAGATGGACACCAATGAGTCGACCTGCCTCGCAACATGGCGCGCCGGATCGGGGTGCCGCATCGGCGGCACGGCTCGTCCTCGCGTCCGTATACCTTGAGCCGGTCGAGGTACTGCCCGGCGCTGCCGTCTGGCAAGAGGTAGGCCAGATCGTCAAGGCTGGTGCCGCCCCAACGCAGCCCCGCGTTGAGTACCGGACGCACCGCGGAGCGGAGCGCCTTCACCTCACCCGCATCAAGCGATCCGCCCTGGCGATCGGGGCGAACCTGGGCCCGGTGCAGAACCTCGTCGGCGTAGATGTTCCCAAGACCGGCGACCAAGTTCTGATCGAGGAGCAGCGCTTTGATCGGCGCGGTGCGATTGGCCAGGCGTTGCTGCAAAGATCTCGCAGTGGGAAGGTGGTCGAGCGCATCGGGCCCAAGTCGGGCCAGCGATGAGTTCTCCAGTTCCTGCGGGGTGAACACTGCCATGAACCCGAAGGTGCGAGGATCGATGAAGCGAAGGTCGATTCCGGAGCCCATGGTGACCACGATGTTGGTGTGAGGCTCTTGAGGCTCGGGGGACGGCACCAAGCGCAGCCGGCCAGACATCCCAAGATGGGTTACCCATGTGAGGTCTTCGCTCAACTGAGTCATCAGGAACTTGCCGGTACGGCCAACTGACTCCACCATGCGGCCAACTAATCGCTGGGCGAAATCGCCAGGCCTCGCCTGACGCCTCACCATGCGGTCCCGCTTCACTACCACGGAACGGACCTTGGCTCCTTCGAGTCCGTCGGCCAGGGCGCGGCGAGTGGTCTCGACCTCTGGTAGCTCAGGCACCGAGGCTCTCTAGCGACCTACGAGCTGCCTCCTGCTGAGCTCGCTTCTTCGAACTGCCGGTGCCTGTACCGACAACCTGACCATCGACCTTCACGTCTACCCGAAAGGTCTTGCGGTGGTCCGGGCCCTCCTCCTGGAACGAATAGTTGAGCTTCTTACCCTCGGCGGCCGCCAGTTCGTGAAGCCGAGTCTTGAAGTCCTTTTGCCCTGGCATGGCGACATGGGATTCGATCAGAGAACCCCAGTGTTCCACGATGACAGAACGCGCCCGCTCGAATCCTGCGTCCAGATACAGGGCTCCCAACACTGCCTCCAACGAGTCGGAAAGGATCGACGGCTTGTTCCGGCCTCCACCCTCCTCCTCCCCTCGACCCAACAGCAACGCATCGTCGACCCCCAAGGTGGCGGCCACGTCTGCCAGGACGTTCTCGTTGACCACGGAAGCCCGCGTCTTGGTCATCTCACCTTCCGGCAGATCTGGGTAGTTCAGATAGAGATAGTCACTTATCGCCAACTCGAGCACGGCGTCGCCCAGAAACTCGAGCCTCTCGAAAGTAATAGGGCCGGCGCCCTCGGCCGCGGCCGAGGCGTGGGTCAACGCGACGCGGAGCAGGGCGCCATCTTCGAACTCGTGACCCAGCGCTCCCTGCAAGCCGCCCTGCGTGTCACTCAACCCTGCAACCCGTCCACTACTCGCTGCACCAGACCCTGCCTGGCACCCTCGGCCGCCATCTCGAGTGCGTTGGCTATGGCAACCCTCGACGATGAACCGTGTGCAATCACAACCACACCTTTGGAGCCAACCAGATGGGCCCCTCCGTAGTACTCGGGGTCGAGCCGCTCGGTCAACCGCGTAATGGCTGCGGTGAGGTGAGAACG
>JAOTWH010000096.1 GCA_029863035.1 Acidimicrobiia bacterium
GTCGCCCTCGTCGCCCTCGTCGCCCTCGTCGCCCTCGTCGCCCTCGTCGCCCTCGTCGCCCTCGTCGCTCTCGGCGACGAGGTCGGCTGGCGCGGCGAGCTCTGAATCGGACATCGCATCGCGGGCGGATGGGACGTCGCTGCCAGCTGCCGGTACCTCTTCGGCCTGGTCAGACGCCAGATCGGTGAGACGAACGTGCCCGCACCATGGGCAGGCCTCCATGTCAGCTGAATAGCTGATGCCGCATTCGGTGCAAGTGTGTTTCATCGGGCGCCATGTTATGGACCGCTGCCTGGCACGGAGTTTCGGTCGCCGAGTTGTTGCTCCAGTACGGAGGGGTCGTCTGTCGGCGCCTGACATACGAATCCCCGGCATAGGTATGCCATGGCGCCATCGGCGCCAGCGGTCTTTTCCGCGAGCACAGGGATCTCGGCTGCGGCCGCACCGTCCCCCCAATCGATGGCCAGGTAGCAGCCTGGTCTGAACCGATTCCGAACGACCGCTAGGAATCGCTCCATGGCTGGGTCTCCGTCAGCTCCCACCAGTGCGAGCTCTTTCGGCTGTGAGAGCCGGGTATGCAACACCGCAAGAAGGTGACCCACGCCGCTGGGGTACCCGTCGATGAAGCGACCCGCCGCCTGGAAAACCCGATCTGCCAGGCCAAGCAACTCGTCGTCGCCGGTGTATGCCGCCAGACGCGCCAGGGCCTCGGCCGCCATCGAGTTGGCCGATGGAGTCGGATTGTCCTGTAGTTCCTTTGGTCGGCTGATCAGCTGCTCCGCATCGCGCCCGGTTGTGAAGAATCCTCCTTCTTCATGGTCACCGAACAGATCGATCATGTCGGAGACGAGCTGTCGCGCAGATATGTACCAGTCCAGTTGCCCGGTGGCCTCGTACAAGGCGAAGAACCCCAGGGCCTGCGCCGCGTAGTCCTCGCAGAACGCTGGGATCTCCGCCTTCCCCAGCCTCCAGGATCGCAAGAGCCGCCCGTCTGGGCGTCGCATCTGGCTCAACACGAACTCGGCGTTGCCTTCAGCGGCCGTCACGTACTTCGATTCGCCGAGGACGGCGCCTGCTTCAGCTAACGCCCGCATGGCCAGCCCGTTCCACGCAGCTACCACCTTGTCGTCAAGCCCGGGGCGGACTCGTTCTGAGCGCTTCTTAAGCATCGATTCACGAGACTTCGCCACTTCGGTTGCCGCCTCGCCGGGATCGATGCCGAGGAGGCGAGCTGTCTCAGCGATCGGTCGAGCCGTTAAGACATTGGAACCCTCGAAGTTCCCCTTGGCGGTCAAACCGAAATGGACGGCCGCGATCGATGCTGCATCGCCCACAGCCTGTGTCATCTCGTCGAACGTCCACACGTAGAATTTGCCCTCTTGTCCTTCGGAGTCGGCGTCCTCGGCTGAGGAGAAGCCGCCATCCGGTTGGCCAAGGTCGGCCAGGATGTAGTCGAGTGTCTCGGCGGCGATAGTCCGAAACAACTCGTTACCCGTCACCTGCCACGCTCGCAAATAGAGCCGGGCCAACAACGCGTTGTCGTACAGCATCTTCTCGAAGTGGGGAACAAGCCAGCGGTCGTCAACCGAGTATCTAGCGAAGCCACCGCCGAGTTGGTCGTAGATCCCACCATGGGCCATCTTCTCGAGGGTGACCTCCAGCATCTTGGTGGCTTGGGGGGCCCAATCTTCCTCAGACACCCTCAACAAGTACTCGAGGGTTGGCGCCTGAGGGAACTTCGGTGCTCCGCCGAACCCGCCGTTGCTGCCATCGAAGCTGGAGGCGAGGCGCTCGTAGGCAGGGCGCAGCGCTTCGGCCCCTGGCACCTGTTGTGTCGGAGGAAGGGACCGGCCGATGGCACCGGAAAGCTCGCTCGCTTGTTGCTCCACCTCTTGGCGGCGGGTTGTCCACGCATCGTGGACCGCATCCATCACCCGGCCGAACGATGGGTAGTTGGGTCGGTCTGTCGGGGGGTAATAGGTCCCCGCGAAGAACGGTCTGCCGTCTGGCGCCAGGAACACCGTCATTGGCCAGCCACCCTGGCCCGACATCGCCTGCACCGCTTCCATGTAGATGCGGTCGACGTCGGGGCGTTCCTCCCGGTCCACTTTGACAGGGACGAATCGTTCGTTGATGACGGCGGCCGTGGCGGGATCCTCGAAGGACTCGTGAGCCATCACATGGCACCAGTGGCACGCCGAGTACCCGATGGACAGCAGCACCGGCCGATCTTCGCGCCGGGCAAGCTCGAATGCTTCATCGCCCCACTCGTGCCAGTCGACAGGGTTGTCTGCATGTTGCAGCAGATAGGGGCTCGTCGAGTTGGCCAGACGGTTGGACATGGCACGCGATGCTATGACGAGTGACTAGGTACCGCGCCTGGTCGGCACCAGACGGTAGATCTGAGTGGGTGTGACTTTTCTTCCATTTATCGCTTCAAAGGTCGAGCTTGGATAGAGCCCATTGGCGAAATCGCCAGTAGCTAGTTGATGAAAACAACTCGCGAAACTGGGCTTCACAAGGTTGAGGCTTCATGGCATAGTGGTGGTCCGAACTGGGTCGATTAATAGGGCACGACCCATGGCCAGGAGCAGCTAGGGCGGCTCCATCGAGGAGGACCGAGGGATGGATCGATGACCGTCGTCGCAGGTAGGGCGAATCAAGAGCGACATGGCAAACTCACCGACGACCGAGGGCGGCTAACTACCGATCTGGTGAGCCAGTACCTGAGCGCCATTGGCGAGTACGACCTACTCACACCAGAGCAAGAAGTCGAGTTCGCACAGAAGATCGAAGCCGGCGAGGAAGCTGCGATCAAGCTCGAGAGGAAGCAGTTCAAGACCAGGAAGACCGAGATCGAGCTGTTGCGGGCGGCTCGCCAGGGTTACATCGCCAAGGATGCCTTCCTCACCGCCAACTTGAGACTGGTGGTGGCCAACGCCAGGCGGTATGCGAACACCAGCGGCATCGACTTCCTCGACCTGATCCAAGAGGGCAACCTCGGGTTGATTCGGGCAGTCGAGAAATTCGATTGGCGCAAGGGCTTCAAGTTCTCCACCTATGCCACCTGGTGGATTCGCCAGGCGATAACACGGGCCATCGCCGATAAGTCCCGCACCGTGCGCATTCCGGTGCACCTGCACGACACTCTGGCTGCGGTACGTGCCGCCCAAGCGACCCTCAAGGCTCACTTGGGACGCGACCCAAGACCCGACGAGATCGCGGCCGAGGCCGGAGTAAGCACCGACAAGGTTGAGCTGGCATTGGCGGTATCCGAGACCGTCTCGCTGGAACAGCCGGTTGGTGAAGACGGCGCTCAACTGGCCGACTTCATTCAGGACGAGAGCGCCTCGGATCCCGTCGAGTTGACCGAGGAGATGGATATGGCCAACAGCCTGCGTCTATCCATCGACAAGCTCCCGGTTCGTGAGGGCAGGATCCTGGGTCTCCGCTACGGGTTCGCCGACGGCGTACCTCGCACGCTGGAGGAAATCGGCGCCGAGTTCAATCTGACCCGCGAGCGCATCCGCCAGCTTGAGAAGCTGGCCCTGTGTCGCTTGCGCCACCCGTCGTTTGGGATCAGAGAGCAGGATCTGGTTTAGTCGATTTTTCTGATTTCTCGAATCCTGGCGTGACGATCTGTCTAGATTGAAGGGGCAAGGGAGGGCGATGGAACTCAGCTCACTCGTCGGCGGAAGCAGCGAAGTCATTGGGCCCGAGGCCACTTTGGAGCATGCCGCCCAGACGATCATCAAGGCAGGCATTGGCAGCCTCGCCGTGGTCGACGGTCGCACCCTGGCGGGCATAATCACAGAACGCGACATCGTGCGCGCGGTGGCGGAAGGCGCCGACCTTGGTGCAGCTGTGGTCAAGGACTGGATGACCGAATCGCCAGACACCGTGGGGCCAGAAGTGGAGGCGGAGGACGCCGCTACCTGGATGTTGGAAATGGGCTACCGACATTTGCCTGTCATGGAGAACGACGAGCTATTGGGTGTCGTATCGATACGCGACCTGTTGTGGGCTCTTACCTCAGGCGGCTAGCCGACAGGTATCCACACCAAGGAGATATCGTCGACTGAGATGTCGGTCTTCTCGAGTCCGACCTCCATCTCCTCGATCTGGTCGGCCTTCTCGGCCCACTCGTCGTTGATCTCGCGGACGTCTTCGATGGCGTCCAGTTCCAGATCCTCTAGGTCCTCGATCTTGGCCGTCAGCTTGTCCTGCGCCGTGGCGCGGCGCTGTTCGGTTCGCCTGACCTGGCCGCGCTTGGAGCCCAGAGTGGAAAGGGAGCGCGCGTTGCGGCGGCCGCCCAATAGCGATCCGAGGATCTTGCCGGCGCCGCTGAGCAGCTCGTCCCTCTTGCGGGTCTCCACATCCACCGACAGCTCGTCCAGCCGTGCTTCTGCCGTTCGCACCTGCTCTCGTAGACGGTCCATCTTCGCCTCGAGCTTGTCCTTGAGCTTCACCACCTCTTGGTCTGCCGCCGTTTGTGCCGCCTCGTCGCAGCGAGCCTCGAACTCTTCGCGTGACTCGCCTGGTCTCGAGTACAGCTTGAGGGTTGCGTTCCGAAGCACGCTGATCGATTGGTTGCGGTACAGGTGCTCCTTAACGGCTATCGCGGCTGCCTTGAAGTACGCAGCCTTGTCGAGAGGCGCTTCGGGGAGGCGATACACCGCGCCGTCGGGTTCCTCGGTGCGGAAGTCGCGATCGTCGTAGTCGACTGCCACCAGCTTGTCGGGATCGAACGGCTCGGTGAGCGGATAGGCGATGGCCTCCCACTCCTCTTTGTGATTGATCTTGGCGGGCGTGTCGTCGAAAACGAGCTGAACCCTGGCTGCCAGTGCTGCGGCGTAGGTCTTGCCTGCCGTCTCGATGCCGATGGCGGCCGCCCACGGCGCCGCCGGGTCCAGGTAGGCAACGGGTGTCCCCTTGGCAACCGCCGGCACCATGGTGGTCTCGTCTGCAGCCACCTCCTCGACCGCAGGGTCGGTCGTGGCGGCACTGGATACTGCTGCGCGCTGTGGCGAATCTTCGGTGAGGTCGCCGATCTGTTCCTTGGTGAGCGGACCGCGCAGATACGACATCGCCCAGCGAGTCGTGAAGATCGTGGGCTCGGCGTCTCGCGTGTTGTGAAGCAGGAACTGACGTTTATCAAGCCCCGAGATGGTCTTGTCGAGTGCCTTAATGTCGACACCGCCCCTGGCCGATTGCAGGCCTTCGAGGATCCTCGCTTTGTCACGCTCCGTTTGCAGTCGTCCAACGCACCACGTTCCAGCGTTCGACATCGCTTTGTAATCGAGGTCGACAGGGTTCTGGGTGGAAAGAAGGAGGCCGACCCCGAATGCCCTGGCCTGTTTGAGCAGGGTGAGTATGGGTTTCTTGGCTGGTGGTTCCGCAGTTGGGGGAACGAACCCGAAGACCTCATCCATGTAGACCATGGCTCGCAGCTCCCCGGATCCCCCCTGGCTCCGCATCCAGGTGACCACCTTCGACAGGATCAATGTGACGATGAACTGGCGCTCCTCGTCAGACAAGTGGGCGAGGTAGAGAATGGCCGCCCGGGGCTTGCCGCTCTCGTCCCACAGCATCGAGCCAACGTCAAGCGGTGGGCCATCTAGCCACGCGGAGAACGACGGGGAGGCGATGAGGGCGTTGAGCTTCATGGCCAGCGCCATGCGATCTTTGTCAGGGAAGAAGGTGTCGAGTTCGAACACGCCGAGCTTGCGCATTGGAGGTTGCTGGATCTGCCCCAGCAGGGAGGCAAGATCAAGGTCTTTGCCTGCCGCCCAGGAATGCTCGATGAGGTTCGAGACCAGGATGTGCTCGCGGCTCGACAGCGGATCTGACTCGATCCCGGCCAAATTGAGCAAGGCCGAGACGAATCCCTCTATCTCGTCACGCAGAGCCTCCGCCTCATCTTCGAAGTCGCCGCTGGGGGCGGCAAGGCTTCCGACGATGTTGACCGGTATCCCGGCGTTCGAGCCGGGTGTGTAGACGGTGAACTCCGCTCCGTCCTTGAGAGCTTGCATCTGGGCACTGCCAAGGCCCCACCCAGCCAATCCCTTGGTCCATAGCTCGGCTGTGGACGCAGCCATCTCGGCCACGGTCTTTCCCTCGTTGCGAGCCACTGCTTCGTCCACCCATGGCTCGAAGTCGGCGGCCGCAAGCTGGGGGAAGTTCAGTAGGAGGTTGGTCATATCCCCTTTGGGATCGAGTATCAGTGTGGGGATACCGGCGCGCAGGGCTTCCTCGAGATAGATGATCCCGAGGCCGGTCTTGCCCGAACCGGTCATGCCAACGATGACGCCGTGCGTCGTGAGGTCGCTCGGGTCGTAATCGACGAGGTCGTCCTCCCGATCCCCGGTCTTGGGGTCGACGACGCCACCTAAGTAAAAACCGTCGCTCACGGTTATTCCTCCGTGGGTGGGGATAGTGGGGCGAGTCTAATTCGGCCGACCATGACACGAACCCGGTACGGTCTGACGATGCGCGTTCTCGCCATCACCGTGTGTCTCGCTCTGGCGGCTTCTGCCTGCAGCGGCAGCGCTGCGTCAACCTCCAGTGCGACTCCCGAACCGGTCGCGTCGCTTCCTGCTGCCGCCCCCACCACCGCCTCGACCGTGACGTCGCAACCGACTACCCCCTCGCCTCCCACGACGATGAGCCCATTCGCCCGGCCGGACTGGTTGGGAACGAGGCTGTTGACGCTGCGAGATGACGGCTTCGGCGAGGTGATCGCTACTCCGCCCGAGATGGTCGATCGGCGTTTTGAAACTCTCGATCTCCTTCAACCACCCGAAGGAGAGGCCTTCGAATGGGCCATCATTGCTGTTCCAGATGAGGTGTTGGCCCGGTCCAGCTGGACGGAGGAGTGTCCGGTCGCGGTGTCGGAGCTCGCCTACGTCACGGTTTCGCATTGGGGCTTCGATGAGAGGTTCCACACCGGGGAGTTGTTGGTCAATGCGAGCATCGCCGAAGATGTAGTCGAGGTCTTTCGCCAGCTGCACGAGTCTCGCTTCCCCGTCGAGCAGATGAGGGTTATCAGGGCGGAGGAGATCGACGCCCACCCCACCGGCGACTTCAACGAGACCACCTCCTTCGTGTGTCGCCCGGCGGTGGGGTCGAACAACTGGTCACAACACGCTTATGGGCTGGCGATCGACATCAACCCGTTCCACAACCCTTATCTCAAGGCCGACCTGGTTCTGCCGGAGCTTGCGTCGGCCTACACAGATCGCCAGAACCTCAGGCCGGGGATGGTGGTCGAAGGCGACATAGTGACCGGGGCCTTCTTCGCGATCGGATTCGGCTGGGGAGGGCACTGGAACAGCCTCAAGGATTGGATGCACTTCTCCATGAGTGGCAACTGAGCTCCATGGGCGGAAACTGAGCTCCATGAGTGGCAACTGAGCTCGTCAAGGCGGCACCGAACTCGCCAATCGAAGCTCGTGGCGTGGGCCGTGCGATACTGACCGACTTGCCCGTCTCTGCTCCAGACCTCGTCATAGCGCTCGCCGTCACCGCGTTCGCCGCCAGCGTTCAATCGAGCGCCGGGATCGGCTTCGCCATCGTTTCGGTGCCCCTGCTGTCCCTCGTTGACGACCGCCTGGCGCCAGTGCCTCAGATACTTGTTGTTATGCCGATGGTGCTGTGGATGGCATGGCGGGAGCGACACGCCATCGACCTGTCCGGAGTGGGGTGGATCATGGTCGGAAGGTTCATCGGGGCCGGCATCGGTTTGTTCCTCCTCAAGTGGGCATCGGACACGACCCTCGATGTCTTGGTCGGCCTTGCGGTGCTGGCGGGCGTGGTGATCGTCGGTACCGGCGCCAAGATCAGGCGAACGCCCGCGACGCAGGCCGCCGCCGGGACCGCAGCGAGTGTGACGTCGATGGTGGCGTCGATGGGCGGTCCGCCCCTGGCCCTGCTCTACCACGATGCGGATGGCGCCACCATCCGGTCCAGTCTGGCAACGGTGTTCATGTTCGGCGTGTCGCTCACCATCGTTTTGCGGGCCGTCTCCGGGGAGATATCTCGGACCGATGTCGAGGTGGCGGTGTGGCT
>JAOTWH010000003.1 GCA_029863035.1 Acidimicrobiia bacterium
TGAGAACCGTCGGGTGCCACCACCCGCACTTCCTGGGCCTTGATTTTGTCGTTGACACGCAGCTCTGCGATAAATGGACTCCTGATCTTTGCGAACTAGAAAAGCAGCAAGAGAAAACCTTGCTGCTTACAACTTGACCTCAGCGCATCTGCGATGGCCGGGTGGGAACAGCCGCTTCCACTTGGCTCGATTGTGGACAGAAGTATAAGGATGCAAGGTGGGGTGTCAACGCGTGAGATCAAGTCTCATCACAACCTCACCATTGTGCACTTGGCCAGTTGGCTCGAAGCCGTACTTTTCGTAGAAGTGCTGAGGTCCGCCTTCCACCGGGACGTAGCTCACCGTGAGCTCCGAAGCGTTCGGGCGGGCCCGTACGTAGTCGACCAATAGATCGAGCGCCTTTCGGCCGTAGCCCTTTCTCTGGTGTGGGGCGGAGATCATCATCCTCCACAGGTAATAGAGAGGCTTGTCGGTCCCGTCGAACAGCATGATGAAACCGACCAACTGGTCATCTGCGTAGATAGCTCGAAACCAAGCTTTGGGCTCGAAGTGCGCCTCGGCGATCGACACCGCGTTGGGTGCCACCATGTCCTCCTGGCCTGGCCCAAGCTCCAGATCGCACACCTGCCGGACATTGTCGGCAGTCACCTGGCGCAGAGTGACCTGCACTACCCGAGCTGTCGTAGAGCTAGCGCCGCAGTGATAGCCGCTTCGGCCGCCTCCGCTCCCTTGTTCCCAGGCCCAGAGGCTGATCGGGCTTTGGCATGCTCAGGGTCGCTCACCGTCAACACCCCGAACCCGACGGGCACACCGCCCTCCAGAGAGACTCGCATCAAGCCAGCCGCGGTCTGGGTGGCGATATGGGTGTAGTGGTCGGTCTCGCCCTCGATGACGGCACCGAGCGCCACTACGGCATCGTGATCTTGCACCAGTCGTTGGCACAGCAGCGGCAACTCGAACGCCCCCGGTGCTCGAACCACCAGCGGATCGTTGACACCGACTGACGCAAGAGCCTCCAGTGCGCCACTCAGCAATCCTTCGGTGATCGCCGAGTTGAAGTCGGACACCGCGATCGCCACCCGCATGCCCTGCGCATCCCCGACGGGCCTCGAGCTAGGACTCTTGTTCACGGTCTAGATCCAGCAAGTGACCCATCTTGTCGACCTTGGCCCTCAGGTAATCGTGATTGGTGTCGTTGAGTGAGGTCCGAAGCGGGACCCGCTCCTTAACAGGAACGCCGTGATTCTCGAGGTTGGCCTGCTTCTCGGGGTTGTTGGTCAGGAGCCGAACCGATCGCACTCCCAGGTCTGCCAACACCGCGGCCGCGGCTCCGTAGTCGCGACTGTCGGCCGGCAGGCCCAATTCCTCGTTGGCCTCTACGGTGTCGAACCCGCTGTCCTGCAATGCGTAGGCAGCAAGCTTCGGCAGGAGCCCGATGCCTCGGCCTTCGTGCCCTCTCATGTAAAGCACCACACCGCTTCCTTCAGCCTCAACAACTTTCATCGACTGTTCGAGCTGGTCGCGACAATCGCACCGCATGCTTCCCAAGGCGTCCCCCGTGACACATTCGGAGTGGACCCGCACCAACACCCCATCGGCCTCAACGTTGCCTTTGATCAAGGCCACGATCTCCGTGTCGTCGCCGGTCCTGTAACCGGCGATTTGGAACTCGCCGTTCTTAGTCGGGAACACGGCCACTGCGGCCGCCTCCACGGTCATGCGGCGCACCGCCGGCGGGGCCAAATCGTTGGTGGCCACTCGATGGTCGATGAGATCGGAGATCGAAACCATCAGGATGTTGTGCTCGGCGGCGAAGTTAGAGAGCTCATCGGCGAGAGCCATGTTCCCATGATCGGACACCACCTCACATACCGCCCCGGTGGGATGCAGGCCGGCCAAGCGGGCTAGGTCCACCGCCGCTTCTGTGTGGCCCGGCCGCTGCAGTACGCCACCCGGCATGGCCCGTAGCGGAAAAATGTGACCGGGCCTGGCGAAGTCGTCTGCCGCCACGTTCGGATCCGCCAGCGCCCTGATGGTGGCTGCGCGATCTGCCGCCGAAATGCCCGTGGTTGTTCCGTGGCGATAATCCACCGAGATGGTGAATGCGGTGTCGTGGTTATCGGTGGCTACGGTGACCATCTGGGGGATGCTCAGATCCCTCAACCGCTCTGCGGTGGTGGGGACGCAGATGAGGCCACTGGTGTAACGCACCATGAAGGCGATCTTGTCGGCGGTCACTTTCTCGGCAGCGATCACAAGGTCGCCCTCGTTCTCGCGGTCGGCATCGTCTACCACGATCAAGAACTCGCCGCGCGAGAACGCCTCGATCGCCTCCGGTATGGATCCCGAACTCATTAGCGATCTCCCAACATCTTCTCTACGTACTTCGCTATCAGGTCCAACTCCACGTTCACCTGGTCCCCTACTTGACGCCGGCCCAGACCCGTCACCTCAAGGGTGTGAGGAATGAGAACCACCTCGAAGCTGGAGCTGTCTACCGCAGTGATGGTGAGGCTCACTCCATCAAGCGTCACCGAGCCCTTCTCGACGATGTAGCGCAACAGGTCGGCGCTGGCCGCCAAGCGCATTCGAAGCGAGTCGCCCTCCTCGGCCAGTGCGGACACCTGTGCTGTGCCATCCACGTGGCCTTGCACCATGTGACCGTCGAAGCGGCTGCTAGCTGCCATGGCACGTTCCAGGTTGACCATGGAACCCTCCAGGACTGCCCCGAGCGCGGTGCGCGCCAGGGTCTCGGCCACAACCTCCACTCTGAACGATCCCGCCCCGCAACTGGTCACGGTGAGGCAGGCCCCGTCGATCGCTACCGAGTCGCCGACGCCGATGTCGTCGGCAGTTGAGGGGGCGTGGATCGTGAGCCTGGTGCCCCCAGCGGTCGGCTCGGCGCCAACCACCTTTCCTATCTCGGTGACTATCCCGGTGAACATCAGATGACCTCGAACTCGACGCGAACGTCCCCACCCGACAACGCAACTCCGGTGACGTCCACGACCGTCGCCGCCGGGAGGGACTCGAATGCCTTATCGAACATCCCTTTACCCACTCCCCCAGCCACCTTGGCCCCCAGGTAGAACACTCCCCTGTCCACCAGGCCGAGCTCCCAGAGACCTCCCGCCAGACCCGCTCCCCCTTCGACCAGGACGTCCAGCATCCCACGCGCCCCCAGGTCCACCAGCACGGCGCCCAGATCGACGCCATCGTCGTCGCCCATGACGACGACCTCGACCGGAAGCTCAAGAGACCGCGGTGAATAGACAAGACTCTTGCGCTGGAACACCATGGCGTCTGGCGGAATGGGTCGGTGGCCGGCGATAACAACAGCCTGAGGTTGAGGACCTTCGTATCCGTCGAGGCGAACGTCGAGGCGGGGATCGTCTCGGATCACTGTGCCGGCACCAACCATCACCGCATCACTTGCAGCCCGCAGGCGGTGGGCATCGGCACGCGATTCGGGTCCGGTCAGCCATTGCGATGTGCCGTCTACAGCCGCCGTCTGGCCGTCGAGTGTTGACGCCATCTTCAGGGTGACTCGCGCTCTTCCGGTACGGCGATGATGGAAGTAGCCAGGGTCAAGCGCCTTCGCCTCTTCTGCGAGAACGTTGACGACTTCGACACCTGCGTCGCGCAGGGCAGCCAAGCCGCTACCAGCCACCTTCGTGTCTGGATCGATCGCCCCAACCACCACCTTGGCCACTCCGGCATTGATGAGGGCGTCGGTACACGGCGGAGTTCGACCCTGGTGGGAGCAAGGCTCGAGTGTGGTGACAACCGTTGCGCCGCGGGCGTCGCCTGCGTCTTCCAGAGCAAGGACCTCGGCATGAGGCAACCCGGGTCCCTGGTGCGCACCTTGTCCCACGATGATGCCTTCGGAATCCACGACCAACGCGCCTACCCGAGGATTGGGATGGGGGCGCGTGCCGGTAGCCAGGTCAATGGCTTTCCGCATCAGATCTTGCACAGCCTCTCCTTGCGGGAGGGCCGGCGCGCGCGGGCGCACAGGCCTCCCTTCTCTCATCCGGACTTTCACCGTCGGCCTCGGAATCTCACCGGGTCAACCTCTAAAGAGGTTCGCGGGCTTTCACCGCCGGTCGGGAATTGCACCCTGCCCCGAAGGGGGGCCACCGCTGAGTTTAGCTCCGGTGCAAGGGTTGGCGGCCGGGGTAGCTTCCCGACGATGCCCATACCCCCTTTCGAAACCGATCGTTTGGTGTTGCGACCGTTCGCCCTCGGCGATCTTGAGGCCTTCCACCTGGTGTGGGGTGATCCTGAGGTGATCTGGTGGGGGCACACCGAAACTCTCGAGGAAAGCAAGGAGAGACTGGCAGCTTTTGTCGAGCTGTGCGATGGATTGTCCGAAGGCCTCGGGTGGTCGTGGCTAATCGATAAGGCGACGGGCGCGGTCTACGGAGACGTGGCGCTGCAGCCGGCGCCCGACCCACCTGGCGGAGTGGAGATCGGCTGGCACCTGGCCCGCCGCGCGTGGGGTAACGGCTATGCCACCGAAGGAGCAGCGCCTCTGCTCCCCCACGGCTGGACCCTCGGGTTGGCAGAGGTGATAGCCACCATCGTTCCCACCAATAGGCCGTCGGTTCGAGTGGCCGAGAGGTTGGGGATGGAGAGACGCGCCGGCGACTTCGAGCGAACTGGACTCATCCATGGGGTCTGGGTAGCGCGACCTCCGCTGCACTAAGGAGTAGGAGCGCGACGGTCGATCTCGTAAGAAGAACCTTCCTGACGCTTGGCGTGCTCCTTCATCTCCGATGCAACAGAGGAGGCTTCCCACTCGCTCGTAAAGGCGCGCTGCGTGGTGGTGGCGACCCCAAGCGAGATGGACGAGATCGGGAAAGCATGGCGCTCGCCGCGGCGATCCTTCACCTCGATGTACCCCTGGAGTGCTTCTGCGGTGTCGTAGAAATCGAGGATGCCGTCGTCGTAGAGGCTGACAACCGCCTTGCAGAATTCCTCAACGTGATCCGGGTTGATCACCGCGATGAAGTCGTCACCGCCAACGTGGCCGACGAACGCGTCTTGGTCGCCGCACTGGGCGGCAGCCTCGAGCAAGGCATGGGCGCTGAACTTGATAACGCTGTCGCCCCGCATGAACCCGTAGTGGTCGTTGAAGGACTTGAAGTTGTCCAGGTCTGCGTGAACCACTGCGAATGGCTCTCCCGACGCCACCCTTCCCTCCAGTTCCTGTGAGATCCGAAAGTTGCCTGGCAGGCCGGTAAGGGGCGAGAGGTCGCGCATGGCCTGGGCACGACGCAGCACAGATTTGGTACGCGCGATCAGCTCTTCAACATCGAATGGCTTCGTCACGTAGTCATCAGCGCCGAGCTCTAGGCCCTTGACTCGGTCTTCCGCCAGGGCCTTGGCGGTCAGCAGCAGCACTGGCACGCTCATCGTGGCCGGCATCGCGCGCAATCGACGAAGCACGGTGAGCCCATCCATGCCAGGCATCATCACATCGAGCAACACCAGATCGGGTGGCGTCTGCTTGGCTTCCACCAGCGCACTGGGACCGTCGGAGGCGGTGGCCACGTTGAACCCCTCCAGTTCGAGATTCATTCGTACGAACTGCAGGATGTCAGCGTCGTCGTCGATTAGGAGGATCTTCGGTTTCAACTCACTGCCACTCTGAGAGCTTCTATAGCGGCGACAGGGTCGGCGGAACCGAATACGGCGGTCCCGGCGACGAACACGTTGGCACCAGCGGCTCGGGCCCGCTTGGCGCTTTCGGCGTTGATGCCACCGTCCACTTCTATATCGGCCGAAAGACCATGAGAGTCAAGGAAGATTCTGGCCTGTTCCACCGTGATCAGCGCCTCATCTGAGAATTCCTGGCCCCCGAAACCGGGTTCAACGGCCATCACCACCACCATTTCGCATAGTTCCAAGAAGGGCTCCACAGCGCTGAATGGGGTGCCAGGGCTGAGCACCAGCCCGAATCCAAGCCCCAGATCGCGGGCCCGAGCCTCTGGTCCGGTTGGGTCCGGCACAGCCTCGATATGCATGGTGACGGTGGTGGCACCTGCCGACTTGAAGCTCTCGAGGTGAGCCGCCGGGTTGGTGGTCATCAGGTGACAGTCGAAATCGAGCTCGGTTACCGACCGCAGCGAGGTGATGGTGGGAATGCCTATGGCAAGGTTGGGCACGAAATGACCATCCATCACATCGATATGCAGCAGATCGGCGTGGTCCTCGATGGTCGCGACCTGTTCCGCCA
Source organism: Acidimicrobiia bacterium (assembly GCA_029863035.1). Next base: position 6,242 of record JAOTWH010000003.1, read on the forward strand.
GCCGGGAGAAATCAGCGGCCAGCAGCGATGGGGCGATCTTGACAGGTGTGGTCACGACCGAGAAGTCTACGCGTCGGCCAATGCCGGCTTCTAACCTTGCTGCGGCGTGGACCGCTATCGCATTACACCGGGCAGAGATGTCGACCTCTCGCAGTGGGACGCGAACGACAAGGGGGATTTCCCCGGTGGCAAGGCAGAGGGCAAGGACATGCTGGGAGGTCTCAATTCCAAGATGGCCTCCCTGCAACGCCGCCTGTACGCCCAGGGCAAGCACAAAGTGCTGGTGATTCTCCAGGCCATGGACACGGGCGGCAAGGATGGAACCATCCGCCATGTGTTCCGTGGCACCAACCCCAGGGTGTCACCGTGGCCAGCTTCAAGGTTCCAACACCCGAGGAGCTAGGCCACGATTATCTCTGGCGGATCCATGCCAGGACTCCCCGCACCGGGCAGATCACCATCTTCAACCGCAGCCACTATGAAGACGTGCTGGTGGTGCGGGTACACGAACTGGTGCCGCCCGAGGTGTGGACCAAGCGCTACGACCAGATCAACGCGTTCGAGGAGCGGCTGGCTGCCGAGGGAACAACCATCGTCAAGATCTATCTCCATATCTCGAAGGACGAACAGAAGGCTCGGCTCCAGGCCCGGCTCGATGATCCGGAGAAGACGTGGAAGTTCTCGCTTGGCGACCTCGAAGAACGAAAGCTATGGAACGACTACATGGCGGCCTATCAGGATGCGCTCACGAATACGAGCACCGATTGGGCACCGTGGTATGTCGTGCCCGCCAATCGCAAGTGGTACCGCAACCTGGTGGTCTCTAACTTGCTGATCGACACCATCGAGGGCCTGGGGGTCGAGTTCCCCGAGGTCGGGGACGATCTCACCGGGGTCGTCATCGAGGACTGATCATCGTCACGAACATGCCGTCCGTCCCGGTTACGTGCGGCGAAAGCAACACCCCGCCCCCATGGCGCTCGCCTGGCAGGGCGGGCGGCGACGCATCGTGGCCCGCCACTACCTCGGTCGTCTCTTGTGGGAAAACGGTGCACACCGAGTAGACGAGCGTCCCACCTGGTGCTACCAGCTCGAGGGCGGCTTCGAGCATCCTCTTCTGCAGCTTTCCCAACTGAGCGGGAGCACCAGGATCGAGACGGTGGCGAATCTCCGGTCGGCGCCGCAGAGTCCCCAGGCCGCTGCATGGGGCGTCCAGCAGAACGCGATCGAACGCCCGGCGCGCCAGCGGCGGCATCGTGGAATCGCCCACCACCCATTGGATCGTCTCCGCCGAGGCGCGGTTGGCAGCCCTCCTCAAACGCTTCTCGTTGAGATCGACCGCTATCAGTCGACTGCCGGCACCGAGACGTAAGGCGGCGGCTCGGGTCTTGCCGCCGGGGGCTGCAGCCAGATCTACCACTCGCTGGCCGGGTTGCAGATCCATCGCCTGTACCACCGCGGCCGATGCCGGATCCATGACGACGGTCGTGTCGTTCTCTAGGTCTGCACCGCTCCCCGTCATGTATCCCGCTCCGTTTACCCCTTGCACGGCATCGACGCCGTCTAACGCCTCCAAACTGAACACGCCCAGTCGGGCGGGGGTGTCGCTGGCCTCCAAGAACGCCTGAGCCCAATCCGGCCCATACCCATCGCTGAGCTCGTCGACGATCCATCGCGGAAACGCACCCACGTCTGGCACGGGTTGGAAAGCCCTTAGAACGGCGTTGGCGAAGCCCGCCGCCCCCTTGCCCGCTCTGGTCCGGGCGGCGTCGACCGCGGTGGACACCGCGGCGTGTGGCGCATCACCGGCCAACAATTCGAACCCGGCCACCCTCAACACGTCAAGCACCTCGGGCTGCACCTTGTCGAGGGAACGCGAAGAAGCGTTGGCCAGCGCCGCATCGATCGGCCTCAGCTGGCGCAAGGCGCCGAACAAGAGCCGCTGCATGAAGGCGCGGTCCGGCCCTCGCAGACCTTGCGCCTCCGACTCAACCACGATGTTGGCATAGGCGCCGTCTCGCATCACGCGACCGAGAGCGTGGGAGGCGGCCAAGCGGACGGCTACCCCCGGTTTCAACTCAGCAGCGATGGCTCTCCCCTTCGCCCGTTCATCCACGCCGCCCCCTCCATTGCGGCTTTGCCTGCGGGCTGCACCTCCACCAGCTCGAGTGGGTGGGTCCCTGTTCCCAACATCGGAACGCCGTCTACCTCTTCGATCCGCCCAGCGCCGAGTTCGCCCTCGGCGGCTCTCACAGTGAGGACCTTGAAGCGATCGCCCTCGACCTCGCCCCACGCGCCGGGGCGTGGGTTGAAAGCCCTCACCTGCCGCGCCAGATCGTCGGCCGGAGCAGTGGGATCTATGCGGGCCTCACTGGGATCGATCTTGGGGGCCTCGGTTGGTACGCCGTCTTGGGGAGAGGCCTCCAGATCGCCGGCCACGAAGTCGGGCAATCGTCCGCCGAGAAGATCTGCACCCAGTCGAGCCAGGCGATCGGTCAGTTCGCCCGCGGACTCCGAGTGGCCTATCGGAGTACGAGCGGTTTCCAGCACCGGGCCGGTGTCGAGACCTTCATCCATGACCATCAGGGTGACTCCGGTTTCGTCGTCGCCTGCGAGAATCGCTCGCTCGACCGGCGCAGCACCCCTCCAGCGCGGCAAGAGCGAGAAGTGAACATTGACAAAGCCGAGGTTGGGCACGGCTAGCAACTCGGGTGAGATCAACTGCCCATAAGCGACCAGGACGGCTACGTCGATCCCCTCCAGCTGGTCGCTCATCTCGCCTGCCCGATCCGGTTGAACAACACGCAGGCCGAGCTCGGTGGCAGCCACCTTGACCGGCGGCGGCAGCGGCTCACCAGAGCGACCTCGCGGCCTGTCGATCCTGGTGACCACCAACTTGATATCGGATATCGAATTCAGCACCCCGAGCGAAGCGACCGCTGCTTCCGGTGTCCCGAAGAATGCTGTATTCATTCGCTTGGCAGGCCCATGGCTTCCTCGCGCAATGCCCGCAAAGCCTCCTTGCGCACTGACCGGCCCAGCCGTTTCAACAGGAGCATCCCATCCAGGTGATCTATCTCGTGCTGGAGAACCCGGCCCAATAGCTCATCTCCCTCATGCACCACCTCGTTACCGTCGCCATCGAGGCCGCTCACCTTGGCGTAGTTCGGTCGGACGATGGGCCAATAGCGGCCGGGAACCGAGAGGCATCCCTCGTCGAACTCCCACTCCCCCGACGTCTCTACCAGTTCGGGATTGATCACCGCGTTGGGACCCTCCCCCACGTCGAACACGAACACGCGCCGCGGCACTCCTATCTGAGGTGCTGCCAGGCCCACGCCTGGGGCGTCGTACATCGTGTCGAGCATGTCTTCGATGAGCCTGTCCAGCGACTCGTCGATGGTGTCGACTGGCTCGGCAACACTGGTAAGCACCAGGTCGCCCCATGTTCTTATGGGAAACACAGCCATAACGCGGCGAGGATAGGTCCTAGGTGTGGTGGGCAGGGACGGGTCGTTCTAGCGGCGACGCCGCCCTCCTCATTGCTCCGCGGTCCCACCACGCGAACACCGCTGCCCCCGCGGCCAAGATTGCCCCTGCCGACAGGAACATCGCCCGGTAGCTGCTGGCGGAGATAATCAATCCGAGAATGGGCCCGGCCATCAGCGTGCCGACATCGAACAACGACGTGAATATGGCTACGGCGGTGCCGCGATCCTTCACTCCGGCACGTCTCACCACGAAGGCATAGAGGATGGGAAAGCCGAACCCGTGGCCGATGCCGCAAAAGACTCCGGCTATAGCTACCTCGCCGCTTCCCGATGCGAACGCCAACACGGCGAATCCGGCCACGAGCGACAACATCGATGGGAACAGCACTCGCTTTGGACCGACGCGGTCCGGTAAACGGGCGAAGAACACCCGTACCGCTATGGCCATGCTCACATAGGCGGTGAAGAAGAGGCCAACGGAACCGATCGATGTCTCGGTGACGAAGGTCTTGAGGAATGTGAAGTAGGCAGTCAGGACGAAGGCGAATACCGCCGTCATCCACCACAGAGGTGCCAGGTCGCGCTGGCGCAATGCCGCCACGAATCCCGTGCGCTCGGGATGCTCTCCCGGGTCAACCGGCGGCTCCGTTAGTGGGATGCTGGCCAGCAGTGAAGCGACAGAGAAGCCAAGCGCTGTCAGGAACAGATGGTCGAATTCACCGATTCTGAGAACCAGATCGCCGACCAAACCGCCCAACGCGATGGGCAATAGTCCCGAAGTCCCGAACAGCGCCAGCCCCTCGGTGAGCCGTGATTTGGGAACGATGTCGGCCCCGTAGGTGAACAACGCGGTAAAGAGAACCGCTTCCGACAGGCCGTGGATGATGCGGACCACGTACACCCACGGCCCGATCGAGCTGACCGTCAGGTAGAGGAGCACCGCTATCACGTTCACGATGTTTCCGGCGATGATCACTGGGCGCCTTCCCCTCACATCCATCGCGGCACCTATTGCCGGCCTGATGGCGATGGCGGCCACCGCTGCCGAACCCACGATGAGTCCTATCTGAACTTCGGCGGCCCCGAGGTCCTGTAGGAAGCCAGGGAAGTGCAGGAAGAGGTTGAACGAAAGTCCGTTGAAAACATTCGCCAATGAAGCCAGCACGAACGGTTTCGTCAGTAGACGGTCGTCGGACATCGAGGCAACTTAGGGGCCCGATTCTCGTTCCTCGTTTCTAGTTTCTCGTGCTCCCCCAACTCGCGCCCTCGTATCGTGCCGAAGTTCACCGATCTGGAGGCTGGAATGAAGAAGTATTACGTACCCATCGCGATCGCTGTTGCTGGAGTGGCCGTGCTCGCAGCGCTGTTGGTCTCCTTCAACGCCCGGAACAGGGTGTCGCGTTTGGAGGACACGGTTTCCGAGCTGGCGCTGCAGGCAGCCCTCATTCAGGGGGTGTTCCAAGGACCGCTCGCCTCAGAGCTAAATGGCGTCGTCGAGGAACTGGATTCCTTCCAGACATCAACGATCTCGTTCGAGGTCGACATCGACGAGACGATCTCGGTGGACACCGACTTCACGCTGCAACGGACCGTTCAGGTCCCGATCGTGGCAACGGTGCCGATTCGCGAGGAGCTCGATACCACGATCACCATCGCCGGTCCGCTGGGTGTCGACATTCCGCTCAACGTGACGGTGCCGGTAAATGTCGACGTTCCCATCGACCTCGTGGTCGACATCCCCATCGACGAGACGGTGCCGATATCGACCAACATCCCGGTGCGCTTGACGGTGCCGATCGACGTGGCCGTCGCAGGCTCTCCTTTGGCGGACTTGGCAGCGGCGTTGTCCGAAGCGCTAGGCGGTTTGGCGAACGCGTTGTAACACCTTTGCTCCCTCCCCCGCTTGCGGGGGAGGTCAGGTGGGGGTGGCGACCGCTACCGCGAACTTGCAGCGCGTCTTCATCTTCTGACGGGTTGACGAGCCCGAGCAGCGACAAATGGATAGCTAGATGTCCGTCGGGTCGGCGTCCACTCTCACCCTTGCTCCCCCATCGCGCCAAGAGTGAACCAGGGGGCGCAGCGCAACTTTCAGCTTCAACAGGTCGGGGCCCTGGATCAACCATCGCTGGCGATCGTTGATGTCAATGGGTCCCAGCACTTGAACTCCGCTTCCGGCTGCTGCCTTCAGTTCGGCGTCCATGGCGGGTGGGCCTTCGGCCGACTCCACCACCATCAACTGACCAGCCGGTGGAAATCCAGCGTCAGAACGTTCCCGGAGGTGGTCTTCGAGGAACCTCATTGGGTCGCCGCGCTTGAGAGCTTCTATGGCGGGATGGGAAGGCTGGTTGGTCTGGACGATGCAGCGACGTCCCCGGCCCGGCTCAACGGCGCTGGCGACTCTCGCCATAAGTCGCAGCGCCTCCTCGCCGGCTCTGTAGGAGGGAGCCAGGAGAAGGCCGTCGGCGTCTGCGACGACAGCCAAGCGCACCGGATCCAACCGGGGCAGGTCTTGCTCGGTTCCGACCACCACGTGCGCTCCCGACCCGACCACTCCCACGGAATCTGTGACACGCTTGAGCTCCTCCATCGTCCGTCCAATTCCAGAACCGAGTGCTTCGAAACGGTCTTGGCCGCAGTTGGCGCAGGGCCGGAACGGGGTGCTGCAGCGCCTACACGCCTCAGCTGTGTCGGAACCTGCCCCGCACACTGCGCAGGTTCGAAGCTCCCGACAGTTGACGCACCGAAAGGCTGCAGCGAATCCTCGCCTTCTGGTGAAGACGAAGACCGTCTCGCTCTCCTTTCCGACCGCCGAGATAGCCCGCTTCACCGACATGGCGAAGTAGCCAGAACCGGGAGGGTCGGCCGAGCGGTCGGCTACCTCGATGAGACCCCACGGCCTGGCGCTGGCCGGCTGAATCCGGGTGCCCGTTGCCAGCGCCTCGCCACTCGGCACAGATCCTGTCATCATCAACCGGAAGCCTTCCAACTGCGCTCGCTTGGCGAGGATGTCTCTGGCATGAGTGGTGGGCATTCTCTTGTCCTTGTGCCCGCGACGGGCCTCATCGACCACGACCGCATTCGCCAGGTTGTGGACCGGCCAGAACGCTCCCTCTCTGGTGGTGACAAGAGTTGTGGGAGCTGAGGTCGATGCCACCCAAGCGTCGGTGACCGTCTTCGCCCCCAGCGAGCTCGTCGCCAATTGCACGCCTCGACCCAACTTGCGCCCCAGCTCCGTCTCTAGCGCAACCGCCTCGACGACTGTTGGCATTACGAACACCGTGCTCTGGCCTCGTTCGGAGTCGGCGGCGGCTACCTCAATGAGCTCAGGGGGGCCGGCACCCAGCAAGAATCTGATGGAAGAGGAGGTCCCTGCACCTGAGGCCGATGTCTGCCCGACTTCGCTCTTCGGCACATTGGGGGGCGCGGTCTTGGCCAATAGAGCCGAAAGGGGTGCCACGTAGTGAAAGGCTGCCCACCGCAACGCCTCCAGGCCGGCGGGAGTGAAGACGTTGAAGTCGCCGGAGCGACCGACGATCTGGCGCAGCCGCGGTCGCTCGCGATCGTGCAGGGCCGTGACAAAGCCACGCACCCTTCTCCCTCCCAACGGAATGCGAACCAAGGAACCAACCGAGATAGCAAGGTCGTCCGGGATGCGGTAGGTGAACCCATCGTCGACGGCGAATGAAGCGACGTCTGGTACGACCTGCGCTAGCGGCGAGGTCAGCTCTTGGCCCGGAGTTCGACGATCCGGCCCCACAACCGGCGGGCCACCTCGCGTTTGGGGAGCACGTCCCAGGCATCGACGCTGCCATCTGGCGTGATGAGCGTTACCCGGTTGTCGTCCGAACCGAAACCGACACCAACTTCGGTGATGTCGTTGGCCACAAGTAGATCCACCCCTTTGGATTTCGCCTTTGCGATGGCTCCATCGGCCGGACCTGCCTCAGCGGCGAAACCAACCAGGAACGGACGCGGCTCGGCATTGGCGACACCCTCGAGGATGTCTGGGGTGGGCTCGAGGACCATGTCCGGTGGGCCGTCGGCTCTGCGCAGTTTCGGTTCCGATACGGCTTTCGGACGGAAGTCGGCCACGGCAGCCGCCAGCACGGCCACGTCGGTGGCCGAGGCCAGTGACCAAACCGCGGTCGCCATCTCCTCGGCGCTTTCCACCAGCACCAGCTCCGCGTCGATTCCAGCCGCGGGGACGGTCGTGACAAGTGTCACCGAAGCTCCTCTGGCTGCCGCTTCGGCCGCGAGTGCCGCACCCATCTTGCCCGACGAGCGATTGCCCAAGTATCGCACCGGATCGATGGCCTCCCTGGTTCCCCCCGACGTGACCAGCACCTTCAGCCCTTCAAGATCGCCAGGACTCAACATGGCCTGCAAAGCTTCCACGATGGCTTCCGGTTCCGCCATCCGTCCCATTCCGCTGTCACCGCCCGCCAGTGGACCGTCCACCGGTCCCGCCAGGTGGTAGCCATCGCCAGCGAGGGTGGTGATGTTGCGTTGGGTGGCAGGGTGCTCCCACATCTCGGTGTGCATGGCTGGAGCTATAAGGACGGGCGCCTGGGAGGCAACCACCGTGGCGCTAACCGCGTCGTCGCTCTGGCCCGTTGCTAGACGTGCCATGAACCCGGCGGTGGCCGGCGCCACAACAACCGCGTCGGCCCATCTGGCCAACTCGGTATGGGGGCTCACTGCGGTGGCGCCGAAGAGGTCTGAGACCGGAGGATGACCTGTTATCGCTGCCATGGTTTGCAAGCCGATGAATTTGGAGGCCGAAAAGGTCATGACCACCTTGACCTCAGCCCCGTCTTCGATAAGCAAGCGAGTGAGTGGGGCCGCCTTGTAGGCCGCAACCCCCCCGGTGATCCCAAGCACTATGCGACGCCCTGAAAGCATCGTTAGCTCTCTTCTGCGATGACGACCTTGTTCTCGGCTATCTCTTCGAGGGCTATCGAAAGCGGTTTGGCCGAGAGAGAGTGCACCTGGGGTGGTACGTAGCTACCAAGGCCCTCTCCGAGCTGGTTGAAGTATGCGTTGATTTGGCGGGCACGGCGCGCCGCTAGGACCACCAGCCTGAAGCGGCTCTGGGTCTTGTCCAATACGCGCTCGATGGGCGGTTCGATCATTGAAGGGGACCTTTCGACTGTTTCAGTATACCTGCCACTTCGGACACCACCCGCTCCAGATCGTCATTGATCACGACATGGTCGGCAAGCGCTGATCCGACTTCCATCTCGGTGCGAGCGATCTCGAGCCTGCGCTCGAAGTCGTGAGTGTCGCCCCTACCCCGCAGGCGCTCTTCTAGCTCCGCCAGCGACGGTGGAACCACGAAGATCATCAGCGACTCGGGCATGGCTGCCTTGACCTGGCCCGCCCCTTGAACCTCGATCTCCAAAACGACATCGGAGCCCGACGCCAGCCGCTCCTCGATCGAGCCGCGCAGGGTTCCGTAGCGGCGATCGCTGTAATGGGCCCATTCCAAGAAGTCGCCGTTGTCGACGCGCTGGCTGAAGTCATCATCCGACACGAATTCATAGTCCTCACCATCCACCTCGCCTGGACGGGCGTCTCGTGTAGTCAGAGAGACCGAGAGGTGGAATGGATGGACTTGGGCGAGGCGCTCGACAACCGTCGTCTTCCCCACGCCGGAGGGCCCTGAGATCACAACGAGCATGCCCCGCCGGGGCTCGTCAGGAGAGGGCTTCGATGAGTGACTGGCGCTGTCGGGCTCCGAGCCCCCTGATGCGCCGGTTCTCAGCGATGCCATGCTCCTCCATCAGCCGGTTCGCCTTCACTTTGCCGAGGCCCGGCATGGCCGCCAGAGCAGCGAAGACCTTCATCCCCGCTAGAACTTCGTCGGCGTCGGCACGCCTGAACAACTCGTGTACATCGACACTTCCGGTGCGCAATAGTTCCTTGAGCTCCGCCCTGGCGCGCCGGGCTTGGGCAGCCTTGGCCAATGCTGCGGTGCGTTGTTCCGGCGTCAGCTTGGGGGGTTGCGGCATCGAGGCCTTTCGGGTCGGTCGGGCGCAGCCTATCAAGCGCCGTTGGCGCTTCGTTCCTCACTGGCCAGCCGCCCCAAGACGCCGTTGATAAATCCGCCACTTCGTTCGGTCGAGTAGGTCTTGGCGTGTTTGACAGCTTCCGAGATGATGACGGCGTGAGGCGTGTTGATCTCGTTACGCAGTTCGTAAAGAGCCAGCCGCAAGATGTTGCGATCAACTGCCGGCATCCGATCGACTCGCCACTTGTCCGACACGGCTTCCAGGGCAGCGTCGAGTGAGTCCATCTCACTTACGACCCCTTCGTACAAGCGTTTGGCCCTTCCGGTTAGGTTTTCGCCCGACTCCGAACCGCCCTCACCCTGGTCGGTGGCGTAGAGAGCACGCAGGGCGCGCTCCCTAGCGTCGCCATCGCTCATTGCACCCGCGTGATGTAGTCGCCCGTGCGAGTGTCCACTCGAATGGTCTCACCCTGCTCAACGAACAGAGGCGCTTGCACCACGAGTCCGGTGACGAGAGTGACCGGTTTGGTGGCTCCCGACACTCGATCACCCTTGACTCCAGGTTCGGTGTGGGTGACCTCCAGCTCCACGGCCGCCGGCAGCTCGACGCCCATCGGCTTGCCCTGGTAGGTGGGAAGAATGACGGTCATGCCGTCGGTGAGGTAGTTGGCGCTGTCGAGCACCAGGGCCTCGTCGAGGCGCACCTGGTCGTAGGTCTCGAGGTCCATGAAATGGAATCCTTGGTCGTCCTTATAGAGGAACTGGAACTCCCTGCGGTCTATGACCGCAACGCCAACCTGCTCGCCAGCGCGGAACGTGCGGTCGACCACAGCGCCGCTGTCGAGGTTCCTCAGCTTCATCCGGACGAAGGCTTTGCCCTTGCCCGGTTTGACGTGTTGATAGTCGATGATCTGGAAGACTCCGTCGTCGAGGTCGAGCGATTGGCCGGGGCGGACATCGTTGGTGGTAGCCATCAGACCAGATCTCTGCTCGAGGTAGTGAGGATCTCGTAGCCCGAGTCGGTAACTAGAACCATGTCTTCGATGCGGACCCCGCCCTGGCCGGCCAGATATATGCCTGGCTCGACTGTGAGGACATGGCCGGGCTCCAACAGCTCGGTCTGGCCTTTGGCAGCCCACGGCGCTTCGTGGATCTCGAGGCCAACACCGTGACCGGTGCTGTGGACGAAAGCCTCTCCGTAACCAAGGCCTTCGAGCACCTGGCGGGCCGCAAGATCAACATCGCCGACCGCTACCCCCGGCGCAACGGCGTCGATCCCCGCCTGTTGAGCCTCGGCAACCGCGTCGCGGATCTTCACTGTTTCGGCGTCTGGGGCGTCGGCGCCCAGCCACACTGTGCGACTCATATCCGAGTGGTACCCATCCACGGTGCAGCCGTAGTCGAGCAAGAGTGGTCCGTCGACGATGGGGTCGCCGCCTGTCTGGTGATGCGGACGTGATCCGTTGGCCCCGGCCGCGACTATCGGATCCCAGCCGGCAACCTCGGCCCCTAGCGAGCGCATCGAATTCAACAGGGCCCACCCCAGGTCGCTCTCGTTTCGGGCGCCCTCCACCAGTTTCTCCAACCGACCGAAGGTTGCATCGCCGGCGGCTGCGGCTGATCGCAGCGCCGCCACCTCTTCAGCGTCCTTTACCTTGCGCAACTCTTCCACGATGCCGGTGGAGGGCTCGAGGTCGCCGGAGAACTCCTCGGCCAGGTTCTTCATGAAATCCCAACTGGCATCGTCGGCCTCCAGCTGGAAGGTTCCAGATCCCATGAGGCCTACCAGCGACGGGACCGACTTGCCCTGATACACCTCGAGAGCCGTCGATTCCAGCGCGTCTATCAATGGCTCCGATAGCTCGGCATAGCGACCGTCTGTGACAAAGGTCGCCCGGTCTGGCCAAACCAAGAGAAAGGCGTTGCTTCCGGAGAAGCCCGTCAGGTACCGAATATTTGGCAGCTTGGTAACCAACAGCGGGTTCTTCAGTTCGGATTGCAGTCGCTTGAGACGGTCTCGGTGGTTCACTTCATCTCCGTTACGGCATCCAGGGCGGCGCTAACCGTAGCGTCATCGACCGCCACGATCTGGGGGTTGGCGATGGAGGAAAGCAACACCATCGTGGTGCCCGCCGTTGTCCTCTTCTTGTCGAGGTCGATCAATCGAAGCACCTCGCGTGTGTCGAACGGCGCCGACACCGGCAAGCCAAGGCCGGCCAACAGATCGGTTTGTCGCTGTCGGTCTTGGAAACCGCTGAGTGCGGCCGAGGCCGCCGCGGCCGCCTCCATGCCAACCGACACGGCTTTTCCGTGGGCGATGCCGGTTGCAGTCTCGACTGCATGACCAATGGTGTGGCCGTAGTTGAGAACGGCTCGCCCCCCCTTTTCCTGGAAATCAGCAATGACGATGGCTGATTTCGCAGCTACGCACCGGCTCACCATCGTCTGGACGTCGAGACCTGGGCCGTGGGATTCAAGCGCCTCTACGAGGCTCTCATCGGCTATGAGAGCAGTCTTGGCCACCTCCGCAAGCCCGTCTGTAGCCAACGCGGCGGGTACGGCGTCAATCGTGTCCAGATCGATCGCTACCAACGTCGGTAGTCGGAACGTCCCGATGAGGTTCTTGGCGCCGAAGTCGACGGCGGTCTTGCCTCCTATGGCGGCGTCGACCGCCGCCAACAGCGTGGTTGGCACGTAGATCACATCTACCCCGCGCAGATAGGTAGATGCCACGAAGCCAGCCAGGTCTGTGACTGCCCCACCTCCTACCGCCACGACCAGATCGTGTCTCGTGATGCGGAGTTGGCGGAGCCATTCGTAGACGCGTTCCACCGTGGGCAAGTCCTTGCTCGTGTCCGGCAGGACCATGAGATGGCACTCCAGGCCACCCCTCTTCAGCTCGGCGGTCACCGCCTCGGCCACGTGCTTGGCACCGGGTTGAGTGACGACCGCCGCTACGGCGCGCTCGGGGCGAGGAGCCACCAGATCGGACAGCGCCAACCCCCGTCCGATAACAATGGGGCTATCCCCGATCAGGATTCGTTCCACAATGCCTCTACTTCTTTGGCGACGGCTACCACGTCGCGATCGGTCGTGTCGACTTCGAAGTGAGCGGCCGCCCGATAGCTGGGCTCTCGCTCCTCGAGAAGTCCTGCCAGGGTGAGATCGGAATCGGAACCAGCGAGGAGTGGTCGGTGCTCGGCGCCTGCCCCTATTCGTGCAGCCAATACCGGCGATGGTGCGTTCAGCCACACAACTACCCCGGATGCTCGCATGGTCGCCACGTTGTCTTTCCTGAGGACGGCTCCGCCCCCGGTTGCGATAACCGCTGAGGCTTTTGTCGCTGCGTCAGCGATCTGCGCCGCCTCCATATCGCGGAACGCCGATTCGCCTCGCGTACCCCATAGCTCGGCGATGGAGCACCCCATGCGGCCCGCCACCTCAGCGTCGATATCTGTGAAGGTTGAGTCTCTCAGGTCGGCTACGGCCTTGCCCACGACGCTCTTACCTGCGCCCATCATCCCGATCAGCCAGAGATGGCCCATCAGAACTGAGCGATCCTCTTGCGGTATGCGTCGATAGATGACACCAGATCCGAGAGGGTGTCGCCGCCGAACTTCCGCTGCAGCTCTTGCGCGACCACGATGGCCACCATTGCTTCGGCGACCACCCCAGCGGCTGGAACGGCGCACACATCACTGCGCTCCCGGAATGCCTTCTCTGGCTCTTTGCTCACCACATCCACCGTGGCCAACGGCCGCATCAGCGTCGACAGGGGTTTCATAGCGGCCCTGACCCGAAGGACGCTTCCGTTGCTTATGCCTCCCTCGATGCCACCGGCTCGCAACGTCGCTCTGGCGAACTCGCCATCGATGTAATCGATCTCGTCGTGCGCTTGAGAGCCCGGACCAGCCGCCACCGCGTAACCGTCGCCGACCTCCACTCCCTTTATGGCCGGTATCGACATGAGGGCCTCGGCCAAGCGGCCATCGAGGCGACGGTCATAGTGAACATGACTTCCAATGCCGGGAGGCACGCCGTAGGCCAATACCTCTACAACTCCCCCGAGCGTGTCACGGGCCTCCTTAGCGGCATCGATCTCGGCGATCATGGCGGCCGCTGCCTCGGCGTCGAACGCCCGCACCTCGTTGTCATCGATGGTCGCCTGATCTTCGGGGCCCGGAGCGGCGCCGTTCGAGGCGGCCTGGCCGATGGCAACGACATGACTTATCACCGACACCCCCGTCCCCGCCAACAGCTGCTTGGCCAGGTAACCGACCACGCTGCGAGCCGCCGTCTCGCGTGCTGATGCCCGCTCCAGAATGTCGCGAGCATCGTGTGTGTCGAACTTCAGCATCCCGGCGAGATCGGCATGACCTGGCCGCGGTGCCGTCAACGGCCTCTTGGCATCTCCGGCCTCGATAGCCATCTCCTCTTGCCACTTGGGCCACTCCGTGTTGCGAACAACGACCGCCACCGGGCTCCCCAGAGTCTCCCCGAAGCGAACTCCACCCAGGATCTCGAGATCATCGCGTTCGATCTGCATCCTGCGCCCCCTGCCGAACCCGAGGCGGCGTCGAGCCAGCTCTGCCGCGATGCCATCGGACGACACCTTGATTCCCTTCGGGAGGCCCTCGACGATCGCCACAACACCTGGGCCATGGCTCTCGCCGGCTGTAAGGAAACGAAGCATGGCCCGAATGCTACGAGAACTTTCGCGACCTGAACGCGGAAGAGGACCCCGGTTGGCCTGAGGGTCCTCTTCCAGGCGGTTACGCGCGAAGCGCACCGCGATCTATTTGAGGATCTGTTGTCCCACGTTCAATTGGAACGCGTTGTCCCCAAACATGAAAACCCCACTTTCTTCGGAAAGACTCACAACCTTGTAAACGTCGGCGAAGGTATCGCCCACACCGACATCGAAGCTGGTCCCGTTGACGGTGACGGTTGCTCGCAGCACGCCGCCAACGTCTCGGATATCGACGAGGGCCACCACTACACCACTCGGCGTGAAACCATCGCCGTTGCCGTTGCCGTCGTCGTCGCCGTTGCCATCGCCGTTGCCGTCACCGGTGCCGGGCTGACCGATCACAGGCGAATCCGGCGTGATCAAGGGACGGAACGGATCTCTCGGCTGACTGATCTGGAACTCTCCGCTGATGCGAATGCCCTCCGCCGATTCCAGTTGGGCGATATCGGCGGGCGCAGCTGCGGCCAAGGGGCCAGAGAGGTTCGTGCCATCGGTGCCCAACAGGCCACTGGTGACGAGCACCCATGCCGACAGCACCGAAGAACCAACCAACATGATGGCGACGATCGCCGCGAACAGGCCGTTACGAAGGCTCATTAGCCACCCTCCCCTGTTGTGGTGGTCGTTGTCTCACCCTCGGCCGGCACTGTTGTCTCCACTGGCGTCACCGAGATCAGCAACGGAGTGCGAGTGAACAGGGTCGAGCTGATGGAGGCCGACAGCAACCCCTCCTGTTGAGGAAGAGTGGTCGTAGTGGTGCTCGATGTAGTAGTGCTGTCGTCCGCTGCTGGCTCCTCCGGTACCGGCTCTTCCTCGATGTCAACCGATGTGGGGGTGAGTGATATCGAGTCGACCCGAACCAGCCGCTCCATATCAGACAGCCCGAAGAGAAACCCCAGGATCTCGAAGTACTGACCCTCGACCGCCATGCTGAGGTTTATCTCGAAATACTGCGCACCCTCGACAGGCGAAGGCTGGGCTGGTGAGATGGAGTTGAGGCCTACACCGGACTCGATGGCCAACAGGTTCAACGCCTCGATGAAGTCCGCTATGTCGGGATTCTCGGGGATCGCCGACTCCAATTCGCCAAGGGCCGTTCGGAACGTGAGCTCAGAATCTGCAATGGCCTGAAGCTGGCTGAGCTGAGCCCGCAGTCCCAGCTCGGCGTCTTGGGCGCTCTGCGTCTGCGCCTCGAGATCGGAGACGTCCGAGTTCTTCGGCGAAATGAAGAACACCCACCACACGGCGGCAACCAGGATGGCCACTAGGCCCGCCAACAGAAGGTTTCGCCGGGTCACGGATTCACCACCGGGATTCGCTCCAGTAGACGGCTCGACAGGGCCTCGGCCGTCAATGCGACGGACGAGGAGAACGTGATGGTTCTGGCTTCGCCGATAGTGCCCTCCGCTGCCGATGGCACCCATGCGGCTGTGAGGCCCGGGAAACGAGACTCGTCAACGGCTCTCAACCACGAAGCAACGTCCGGATAATCGAATGCCACTCCGCTGACCTGCGCCGAACCGAACGTGAACGTCTCCGGATCAACACTCGCCGCGGCGGAGAAACTCGTGAGCCACACCCGATCTGGGATGAGCCGACCCAGGTCGTTGAGGAAGCGGCCCCAATTTATGTCGGTCTGCAACGCCTGAGTCAACGACACCACGCTGGCATCGAACTGCGCCTGGAGATCTGTCGCTCCGGCAAAAGTCGCCATCTCTGCCTGGACCGCTTGATTGACCTGCTCCTGCTGAGCCAGATCCTCTCGAGCACTGTCGACCCTTCCCTGCCACCAGATCGTGAGAACAGCCAACAACGCGATATAGGCAAGACCTGCGAGGATCCAAACAACACGGCGACGCCGTGCCTTGACACGAAGCGCCGCCTCCGGGGGAAGCAGGTTGATGGCACGCATCACACGGATCCCCACAGAGCCAGGCCGACCGATGTGGGTAGAACAGCCTGGGCATCTAGCAGCTCGGCTTCAGATAGTTGCACCCGCCCCACATCAACGCGCTCCAGTACCTTCGCCGGCTCGATTGGGATGTCGAGTGTCCGGCCGAGCCGATTCGCCAGGTGGGGCAACCGGGCACCGTTACCGGCGACAACGATCCGAGACATGGAATCATCTCCCGACTGACCGAGGTAGAACGTGACGGATCCGCGGATCTCCTCTATCAGGGAATCGGCCTCCTGGGTGAGCACTCGCCTCACGTCTGCCTCATCCATGGTGTCGGAAGGCGGTCCTTCTGGCTCGACGCCCACCACCTTCTTTATCTCCTCGGCCTCGTCGGCGTCCATGTCCAGCGAGCTGACCAGGGCCTGTGTGAAGTTGTCTCCACCGCGGGGCAGGATCCGCACGAAGCGCGCAACGCCATTGCGCACGAAGATCACTTGGGTGATGGTGGCGCCGATATCGATGATGCCCTGCGGCGAGGTCTCGGTGAGGGTGATATCGCTGCCGAAAGCGGCCCGCACCAATGCGAACGGTTGCAGGTCGACAGCCTCGACCGTTAGACCAGCCGACTCTGTTACCCGCAAGATCGATTCGATCATCTCACGGTGAGCCGCCACCACGAGGATGGAGAGCATCGCCTCGCCCTCAGGGGTGGCGAACTCCTCGAGCGGCACGTAGTCCAGCATCGCTTCGTCAACAGGAATGGGCAAGGAGTCTTGAACCTGGAACGGGAGGGCCTCGGTCAGCTCGGATTCTTCCATCTGGGGAACATCAACCTGGCGCACGATGACGCGCTGGTTGGCGGTACCAACGATGACGCGCTTCTTAGGGAGCTTGTGACGCTTCCACAGGGCGGCCACGGCCTCGCTCACAGCGTCTTCGTCGAGTATCTCGCCCGCTACGACTACCCCTGGGGGTAGCGGCATTTCGCCGAAACGGCGCAGCACCAGTTTCCTACCGATGTCTATCGCCGCAGCACGAACTGCCACAGTTCCGATGTCTAGGCCAACCAGTACCGGCATCTCCGCTCCGCCTAACTGCTGTTAGGTACCAGGTAGTTCGAGCGCTTTCAGCGCGGCGCCGCGAACTACATCAATGTGATTTCGAAGATAGCATGATGCACCCCGGGGGCAAGGACCTTTTCGCGCTCTAGGCGCCAACGTACCAATCGACGATGCGTTGGCCAACGACCAGAGCAGTGAAAGCGCCTGCGACCATTGATGGCCCGAATGGGATGGCGTCCTTGCGAGAAACCCTGCGAGCGATCATCAACACGACTGCGACCGCCCCTCCGATCAGAATCGCCAGCATCGAGCCGGCCGCCAGTATCCCCCACGACTGATAGGCCAGGAACTCACCCAGCAGAAAGCCCAATTTGACGTCCCCGTAGCCGAAACCACCCCTGGCGACGAGAGCGATCAACAACAACCCCCCGAAATATGCGGCACCGCCTCCAAGAGCCCGCCCCATCGACCACAGGTCGCCGTCGACGGCGGAGCCAACGCCAAGCAGGACCGTACCGACGACTATCCCGGGAAAGAGGATGCGGTTTGGGATGCGTTTGTGATCGAAATCGGTGACAACCAGCACGACGGACACGCCAACGAACCACCAGTACGCCGGAATGGTCCAACTGGCCCCGATGACGAAGGGCACCGCCACGAACAGGCCAGCCGTGGCTGCCTCGACCAGCGGATATCGAACAGAGAAACGCGCCCCGCATTGTCGGCAACGACCCCGCAGTAGCAGCCATGAGACGACGGGGATGTTGTCACGGGGGGTGATCTCGGTATCGCAACTTGTGCACGCGGAACGTGGCCGCACCACCGAGCGCCCCAGAGGCACTCGATATGCGACCACATTCATGAACGAGCCTGCTATCAGTCCCAGCAGCCCACCGAAGGACGCCGCCAGAGCTACCACGAAACTCCCGAACAATCTGCCATGTCGTCCACGTTCGCCTCGGCGTTTCCTATGCAAGTGTGTCTTCCGGCTGCGGGCCCTGCTTGGACGAGTCGAAGCCCGTGCCAAGCGCCGCTATCGGAACGAGAGTACAAGAGCACTTGCCCGTTGTCCCCTGGCGATACTGCGTCCGCAACGACGACATGAACAGAGTCGTCGGCTCCGCCACTGAAGTCGATGGAAGGCTCGAGTAGCGCCAAAGCAGCAGCGTCCGTCGTGAAGCCTGTCGCGTTGGCCGCGAAGCCTGATTCGATCTTGGCAGCCGAGGCGAGTAACTGGCGGGTGTCGGTGTCCATGGCGTTCTCGCGCCAGCCCATGAACACCGGGATGGCTATGGCGAGCAGAACGGCGATGATCAGGAGCACAACCATCAGCTCGATCAGGCTGAAGCCTTCTTCTCTCCGTTGCACTTTTCCTCCTCAGATTTGAAAGAGGGGCGGGACCCTGTCGGGCACCCGCCCCTGCTTTCAGATAGTCGTTAGTGCCGAGTTACCAGCCGGAACCCCAGGTGCCAGCAGCTGTTCCCGGGTTGGTGGCGTCCCGACAAGGGAGCGTCGAGGCGGTGCCGCCGTTGCCGTACTCAGTACCCTGCGCCGACTCCTTCACTGCGAAGACGGTGCCGGACTCGCTCGTCACCTCCATGCAGACGGCGGTGTCCACGCCAGCACCCGCAATTTCCATGTCCATAGTCGTCAGATTCGGCTCGAACGTTCTCAGGGCAGTCATGTCGGCTGTATACACCTGGCTGTTCTCGGTCCAGTAACCCTTCTGGGCCAGCAAGCCGCTGCGGAGATCGGACTGAGCCGACCGATCCTGAGCGTTCTTGCGGAAACCGATGAAGGACGGGATGGCGATGGCAATCAGGATTGCAATGATCAAAACGACCACCATCAACTCGATAAGCGTAAAGCCCTCGTCGGACGAGAGCCGCTCGCGTATCCTTTTCATATGAGACCTCCTGGGGTCTAAGCAAAACGGACCGGCGCTCGGTCCGCAGTGATGGTTATCGGCCTTTCAGCCCCAGGGTTGAGCGGAATGTGGTGCTAAAAACGCTCTTTGTGGTGACTAGTCACCTGAATAACGCTGCTCGTTTCTCGCTACTCGTTGCTCGTTCAAGGCCGGAGAACCCGCCGTTACAGGCCGTTCCCAAGGCGAGCCCATCGGGCGAGCCACGACTCAGATCTGGCGATCGCGGCAGCTGGAGTCTGGGCGGGCCCTGCCCGACCAGCGACCAATCCACGACCCGCAAACCAAAGCGAGGGCTTCGCCCGAGCTACGACAGGGGTCTGGCGATCGCGGCAGCTGGAGTCTGCTCGTGCCCTAGGTCGATTCAGCGTGTTGTGCTGCACGAGCAGCGACAAATGTGAAGGCAACTGCTCACCAGGCGAGCCCATCGGGCGAGCCACGACTCAGATCTGGCGATCGCGGCAGCGGGAGTCTGGGCGGGCCCTGCCCGATCAACGACAATGTCTAGGGCGCGGCAGCTGGAGTCTGCTCGTGCCCTAGGTCGATTCAGCGTGTTGTGCTGCACGAGCAGCGACAAATTACACGACCCGCAAACCAAAGCGAGGGCTTCGCCCGAGCTACGACAGGGGTCTGGCGATCGCGGCAGCTGGAGTCTGCTCGTGCCCTAGGTCGATTCAGCGTGTTGTGCTGCACGAGCAGCGACAAATGTCTACTGAATCAGGCTGGCGATGTTGAACATCGGCAGGTATAGCGCTATGAGGATGCCACCTACCGTTACGCCCATCACGATGATGAGCAAAGGCTCAATCAGGCTGGTCAGGGCTTCTACTGTTGAGTCGATCTCACGGTCGTAGAAGTCGGCAACTTTGCCGAGCATCGTGTCGAGCGCACCGGTCTCTTCGCCAACGGCCATCATCTGCACAACCATTGGTGGGAAGACGTCATGGTTCTTGAGAGGCACCGAAAGCGACTCACCGGCCTTCACAGAAGCCGAGACGTCATCTAGCGCCACCGTAACCACCTTGTTGCCGGCGGTGTCTCCGACGATGTCGATGGCCTGCAGGATGGGAACGCCGGTCCTGCTCAGAACGCCGAGGGTCCTGCTGAACCGGCTGATCGCCGTCTTCTGAGTGAGCTTGCCGAACACAGGCAACTTCAACATGAGTGTGTCCCAGGCCAGCAATCCGCTGTCCGTCTTCTTCCAGCGCTTGATGGCCACGACTAGCCCGATGGTGCCCGCCAAGGCCATATACCAATAAGTCTGAAGCTTCTCGGAAATGCCTATGAGGAGCTTGGTGGTAAGAGGCAGGTCGCCGCCAAGATCGGCGTACATGTTTTCGAACATCGGCACCACGAACATCAGCATGGCGAACACGATCACCACCACAAGACCCATGACGACAGCCGGATACGCCATAGCCGACTTGACTTTCGAGCGCAGGGCTGCGGCAGACTCCATCATCTCGGCGAGCCGGATGAGCGTCTCATCCAGGACTCCACCCACCTCACCAGCCTTCACCATCGCGACATAGAGGGTCCCGAACACCTTGGGGTGTTTCTCGAGGGCTACAGAGAGACTCAAGCCCTTCTCAACGTCGGCCCTCACCTCGCCTACCACCTCTGTCAATTTGGCGTTCTCGGTTTGCTGCTCGAGGATCGTCAACGTCCTGATCAGGGAGAGCCCCGAGTTGACCATGGTTGCGAACTGACGGCTGAAGACCGCAACCTCTCTTGGCTTAACGCGGTCCGTCAGCCCAGGGATCTTGATTTCCATCTGCAGGTTGGCGCCGGTTTTTGTCTCCTCGATCTTGAGGGGAATGAGACCTTTCTCGCGCAGGGTTTTCACGACTGCCCCCTGCGAGGCACCCTCCATGGACCCCGTCACCACCTTGCCAGAAGAGTCTCGAACCTTGTAGGCGAATGTGGCTGCCATCTAACTCACGAGCCCTTCGCCAAAGTGGCAAATTCGTCTGGGTCCTGCGCTCTCTCCAGAGCTGTTTCGTAGGAGATCTTTCCGGTCTTGACGTGATCAGCGAGCGACTTATCCATGGTCTGCATTCCATGCTTGGCGCCGGCTTGCATGGCCGAAGCGATCTGGTGCACCTTGCCCTCGCGAATCATGTTCCTTATCGCTGGCGTGGCGACCATGACCTCGATGGCCGCGATCCGGCCCTTGCCGTCCACCGTTGGGACAAGCTGCTGGGAGACGACGGCCTGGATGGAGCTGCCGAGCTGCACCCGAACTTGTTGCTGCTGGTGAGATGGGAAGACGTCGATCATTCGCTCGATCGACTTCGGGGCATCTTGAGTATGAAGCGTGGCGAACACGAGGTGACCCGTCTCCGATGCAGTAATGGCAGTAGACATGGTCTCGAGGTCTCGCATCTCACCCACCAGGATCACGTCTGGATCTTGGCGAAGTGCATGCTTGAGGGCGTTTGAGAACCCGAGGGTGTCGCTCCCGACCTCCCGTTGGTTCACGATCGATTTCTTGTGCTTGTGCATGAACTCGATCGGGTCCTCGACCGTCATGATGTGGGCCGTTCGGGTCGAGTTGACAAGGTCGATCAACGACGCCAGAGAGGTCGACTTGCCAGACCCCGTCGGGCCGGTTACGAGAACAAGACCGCGAGGCAGCTTGGCGAAGTCGGAGACGATTGGCGGCATGCCGAGCGCATCCAACGTCATGATGTCGTTGGGGATGGCCCTCATAACCGAACCGACGGAATCACGCTGGAAGAAGACGTTCACGCGGAAACGCCCCTTCCCGGGCAGCGGATGGGAAGCATCCAGCTCCCGCTCCTCTTCGAGCGTCTCACGTTGGCGACCGGTAAGAATCTCATAGAGCATCGACCGAAGCATCGCGGGAACCATCATCGGGAATTCCGTTAGTTCGACCAGTTCGCCATAGACGCGAATCTGAGGACGGGAGCCGGCCGTGAGGTGCAGGTCGGAGCCTTCGCGATCTATCAGGATCTCCAGCAGGTCGTTGACATGGGGGTGATCGCGGTTGGAGAAGAGCGCCTCGGCAGCCACTGCTGATGGTTCGCTAGCAGCTGCGTCGACGTAGGCGATATCGATCTCTGCGGCCAACGCCGCCTTCGGCGCAAGTGCCAGTACAACGTCAGTATTGACGATCTTGGTAAGAAGCTCCGCCTTTTCCTGGTTGAACGGGTCCGCCACCGCGACAACCACGCGACCTTGCTCGTCGGTCCTTACTGCCAGCGCCTGGAACTTGGTAGCCACCTCGTGGTCGAACAACGAGGTCAAGGTGGGATCGCGATGGTTGACCCCTTCGGGATCGAAGTCGTAGAACTCAAGGCTCATCTCGCCGGCGACGACAGCCAGGATGTCCTCACTTCTCACGAAACCGGCATCCATTAGCCGCTTGGCGAAAGATGTACCTTCTTCCTCTTCTTCGGCCAGCTCATGCTCGACCACGTCTTTTGCCAACAGTCGATGATCGACCAGCAACTGCCCGAGCTGACGCGACACCTTGCTCATTCCATACTCCTAAGCGACCACACGAAGGACCTCGGCAAGCGAGGTCATTCCGAGCCGCACTTTCTCCATGCCGTCGTGGCGCAACGTCATCATTCCCTGTTCGATCGCAACGGCCTTAAGTTCGTCCGAAGGCCTGCGGTCGACCGACATACGTTGGATCTCCTCGCTCATCAGCATCACTTCGTTGATGGCGAGACGTCCGATGTATCCAGTGTTCGAGCACGTACCGCACCCTTTGGGCAGGTACAGCTCATCTATTCCATCGGCGTATTCGCCCATAGCCTTGAATTGGATGGCGTCTGGCTCGGCCGAGGTTTTACATTTGTCGCACAGTCGCCTAGCGAGGCGCTGGGCGAGGACGCAGTCGACGGACGAGCTGACGAGGTACGGCTCTACTCCCATTTCGATGAGTCGGCTAATACTCGAGGCGGCGTCATTGGTGTGAAGCGTTGACAGCACAAGGTGACCGGTGAGGGCAGCTTCCACGCCGATCTTGGCTGTCTCGGCATCGCGGATCTCACCCACGAGAACAACGTCGGGGTCGGAACGAAGAATCGACTTCAGGGCGGAGGCGAAAGTAAGACCCGCCGCACGATTGACCTGAACCTGGGTGAGGCCGGCGAGGCGATACTCAACCGGGTCCTCAACGGTGATGATGTTGACGTCTGGCTGATTCAGAATGGCCAGGGTCGAGTAGAGCGTCGTCGTCTTACCGGAGCCGGTGGGGCCCGTCACCAAGATGGCGCCGTATGGCTTGGAGTAGGCCGACTCATAGCGATCCATGCTGCCCGGAAGGAATCCCAGCTCCTCGAGCGTCGAGACGCCTCCGGTGTTATCCAGGATTCGAATGACGACCTTCTCTCCGTACATAGACGGGAGGGTTGCTACCCGCAAGTCGATGGGGCGCCCGGCCACTCGCAGGCTGACACGACCGTCCTGTGGCACCCTGCGCTCGGCGATGTCGATGTCGGCCATGATCTTGAGACGACTGACGACTGCGTTGGCGATGCCGCGCGGGGTGGTCATGACCTCTTGGAGTACGCCATCGATGCGGAACCGAATGCGGAGGTCGGCCTCTCCCGGCTCGATGTGAATATCCGAGGCACGCTCGTTCACGGCCCGCGTGATGAGCGTGTTCATCAACTTGACGACTGGCGCTTCTTCGACTGCGGCTTCGAGGCCAGCCAAATCGTCGAGGTCCTCGCCATCACCAGCGGCGAGTTCGGCGAGGTCCGTTACCGAATCGGACAGCGAAGCCATCTTGATGACCGCAGCCTCGACACCAGATCTGGTGGCAACTCGCGGCGCTATGTCGTACCCGCTAACGGCTCGCATGTCGTCGATGGCGAGCACATTGGCCGGATCGGCCATCGCCACCATGAGCTTGCCGTCTTCATCGAAACCAACCGGGACGGCGCCATAACGCGCCGCCAGGAAGTCGGGTACCAGTGCGGCAGCCGCCGGGTCGATCGTTATCTCGGCGAGGTCGACATATTCGAGACCGATCTGACGAGCCAGCGCCTTGACAAGCTCGGCCTCATCGATCAAGCCCTCGTCGACGAGCACCCGTCCCAGCGGCGACCCCGATTCAGCTTGGACCGAAACCGCCTGGTCGAGTTGCTCGCGGGTAAGCAGACCCTCTTCCAGCAGCATCGTCCCCAGGTGTGGGGCATCACTCACTATGCGTCCTCCTCTGGACATGGGACCATTGACGCGGTCAGGAGAATTGTCGGCACAGAAAGTGGCGACCTTGAGAGCTTCGGGGTGGCGCTACTGACCTCTCGCCACCGACTCCATTAGCTCGATCGGGGCCTCGAGGCCGGTCCACAGCTCGAGCGATTTGGCCCCCTGATGGGCCAGAACCGACAAGCCGTCAGCGGTCGGGATGTCCAGGGAACGGGCTAACTCGACCGCAGGAGTGGGCGAGGCGCCGTAGGTCAGGTCGATGAAACCGCTGGCCGCCTCCACCACCCCGTCCGGCAGGCTCTCGCCATTCATGCCCAGCGGCGTGGCGTTAACCACCACCGCTCCCAGCCACGGGATGCCCCAAGGAGCGATCTCCCCGGGGGCGTCGAGGCGTTCCAATAACTCACCGCCATGTTGTGGGTGGCGCGCCGCCACCCGAACTGGACGGCCTCTCATAGCCAGCAACGCCGCCGCGGCGGCACCGCCCGATCCCAAGATCAGCACGGGCTGGTCGGTGTCGACGCCGGCCGCCGCGCCGGCCGCGACGATCCCATGAACATCTGTGAGGGCACCCACCACTCGGACTCCTCCGATCAGGGTGTTGGCAACGCCTGTCAGGGCGGACTCCTCGGCGAGCTCGTCACACAATCTGGCGGCTGCCATCTTGTGAGGCATGGTGACATTGGCTCCGTCCAGGGCGCCCGACCTAAGGTCTTCGAACGCCTTCTCGAGACCTTGGCGGTCGACGGCCCGAGCCTCATAGGTGCCTTCGATACCCAACTCGGTCATTGCCGCTTGGTGCATCGCAGGGGATCTGGAGTGATCTACGGGATCCCCCAGTAGAGCCAGCTTCACGGGATGAGCCCGTTCTCCTTGGCCTGTGCCTTGAGGATCTCGAACTCCTCGGCCGTTTCGGCGAAAGCGTGGCCCCCTTCCTCTGTGGCCAGCACGTAGAAGAAGAAAGGGGTCTCCGCCGGTGAGGCCGCCGCAGCTAGCGACGTAAGGCGAACCCCTGAGATGGGCGTTGGTGGCAAGCCCACGTTCTGATAGGTGTTGTAGGGCGAATC
>JAOTWH010000097.1 GCA_029863035.1 Acidimicrobiia bacterium
GAAACTTTTCGGAGCAGGCTGTACGCCTACGTACGGGCCCGCTCCCGCTCGGCGGACGACGCCGAGGACATCCTTCAGGAGGTCTTCGTCAAGATTCATCAGCGCATCGAGACGCTTCACGATGACGCCCGCTTGACCTCCTGGCTGTACCGGGTCACCCACAACACCATCGTCGACTACTACCGCAAACGTCGGGCGACACCCGTACCCAATCCACCCGAACGACCGGCGTGCTATGACGATGAAGGCCCCACCCCCGAGCAGTTGTTGGCCCCATTCCTGGGCGAACTCCTCGATGGACTCTCAAACCCTTACCGCGAAGCCCTCCAGCTCACTGAACTCGAAGGGCTCACCCAGCAGGAAATGGGATGCCGCCTGGGTTTGTCCACCAGCGGCGCCAAGTCTCGTGTTCAAAGGGGCAGAGTCATGCTCCGTGAGCAGCTCATCGACTGCTGCGACATCGACCTCGACGCCCGCGGGAATGTGATCGAATTCTCCTCCCACGGATCGGATCCCTGGCCCGAAAAATGTCAATGCGACCCGAGGGACGGCTAACCCCCAAAGAGCACCCTGCGCCCGCTCGCGAAAGCTACACCCCGCCCGATACGAAAGGCCTTGACTGAAAGAGGCGTTATTACGTGCGCAAGAGGCCGCACCGAAAACTTCGCTCGATGGGGACGCCCTCTCGACCGGTGTGCAAGCTCTCAGACTGCCACCGCCCAAAACTCGACGTGCTCAACCGATCAACGTGCGGCTGAGGACCGCCAGTCGGACTGGTACGGGGCGGTAGAAGACCCAGCGTCCGCGCTTCTCACGGTCGACCAGCCCTACCTCGAACAGGACTTTGAGATGGTGACTGATGGTTGGCTGGCTCACCCCGAGAGGCTCCACCCAATCACAGGCGGCGCAGGCTTCGCGCTGTGCCGCGATGAGACTCAGAAGCCGAAGCCTGCGGGTCGCCCAAGACTCTGAACCACCGAGCCAGCTGGCTGGCATCCGCCTCGTCGATGGGCTCTTCGAGAAGCGAGCGCAGCATTCGACGACCGGCAGTAACACCCGATCCGCAATGTCGTTTTTCGTCGACGTCACATCAACACCTGCGCGATCCAACCTAGAACAAGGGCCCCTCCGAAGAGCAGCGACACGACCAGCGACACGACCCGGGCCCGTGCGATCACCAGCAGCCCGGTGATGGCACCCACACTCGTGCCGGCACCGGTGACCAGGAATGCCATGGCCGGTCCCGGTCCTATGCCACCGTCCATCAGGGAGGCGACCAGCGGGAGCGAGGCTTCCGTATTCAGATAGGTGGGTACACCGAGCAGCGCCGCCAGCGGCACCGCCGCCGGTGAGTCGCCACCGAGGTAGTCGACTAGCCAATTGGTTGGAATCACCTCGATCACGAGATACCCGACCGCCGTGAAAGCCAGGAAGAACAGCAGCAACCTGCGCCCGATAGTCAGCAACTCTTTGCCGAACTCAGGAAGGCGGAACCGAGCACCCAGGGTCCGAAACTCGGCCACTGAGGCGCTACCGGGCCCGATACCGACCGATACAGGCGCAGCGACCTCGCAATTCGAGTCGCAGCTCGACTCAGCCGGTTGCAGGCGGGCTTGCCCGCACAGCCAACCCGTCTTCTCGACGCCGAGTGCCACAAGCCCTGCCGCAATACCGAGCACGATGGTCCCAACAAAGAAAACCAGCGCGAACTCCCAACCAAACAGACCGGCCGAGAAGACCAGTTCGGAAGGGCTGGTGAGCGGTGACGCCACCATGAACGCCACCAGCGGCGCCCAAGGGGCACTGCTCGCCATCATGCCGAGCACCACCGCGGTGGTACCGCACGAACAGAAGGGGGTAAGAGTGGCGAGGAGCACCGCCGCTCCTGTCGCAACCAGCACCCGCCGGCTGAGGAGCTTGGCGACCCGATCAGTGCCCACGTAGGTGGTCACGACCGCCGCCGCCCCCACGGAGATGAGAAGAAAAGGCCACGTGTGAGTGAACGTGCCGACCACATCCTCGAGGACCCTGAATAGAACGTCCGATATCGAACCGATCATGCTGCCTCTCCAACTAAATATCGATGTCTGTCTATATATAACAGCATATAGACGTACGTCAATAGATTTTCTGACCCGTTGACCTTGCGCGGCCCGGGAAACCAGCAGGGGCCGCCGCGCAGGATCTCACTCAGCCATCCTGGAGTGCGTCAGCTCGTTCGCAGGGCGGGCCGACCCCAAAGACTGACCAACCGAAAATTCCGGCCGAGGATGACAGCCATCCGAAACATTCAGCCCCCTTGCCGATTTCGAGCGCGTATTGCGGGGGCCACTCGGTGGATTTGGCGCGGGTTAGGTGCGCCGGCCCGGCCACCCCGTTTTGAGCGGTCCAGAGTCGTCTCGATCACCTTCCGCAGAGACGGTCAGCTGCACGTATCAGCAGGACCACCTTCGTGTACTAACGATGGTGTCGGAGGGACGACTTCAACCCCAAGTACACGCGATCCCTGGGAGGCCTGGCTGGTGGCTGGCTGAACCCAGCCATGCCCCGAGCTGGGTCCACCGGACACCCTGCGGAGTGTGCGATATGGCTCCGTATTTGGTGATCAGGGGGCGGTTGGCTCGTCCCAGGTGCCGGCAGCCTGGATGATGAGTGGATCTTGGTGCCGCCCAGGCGAGCCCGGTTGGG
This sequence comes from Acidimicrobiia bacterium, assembly GCA_029863035.1. The sequence continues at coordinate 2,689 of JAOTWH010000097.1, forward strand.
GACCTTCGGCCCTTTTCCCCCGGTGTCCTATGGCGCGAGTCTGAGGCAGGGACGAGAGAATGGGGGTGGTATTGGGATGGATGCAGCGGGGAAAGCCCTGGGCATGTGAAATCAGATACTCATCGACTTCTACATGGAGGTGAACGCAATGGCGAAACTGACGCGGAGCATCGACATCGAGGCCCCGGTCGAGAAAGTGTTCGACTTCGCGATGGATGTCGGGAAGCTGTGGACCTCGTGGCCTGAAGAGGTTGCGTTGAGGGACGTCGAGTTGAAGCCTGACGGCGTCGGCTCCTCTGCCCGGTTGTTCACACACTTCCTGGCCATCCACATGGAAGGGTCCGTCGAGTACACCGAAGTCATACCCAACCAGCGCATTGTTGCCAAGGTCCACTTCTTCGGTGAGAAGCCCACGTGGGTGTTCACGTTCGAACCCGCCGACGGTGGCACGAAGCTAACGGCCGAGGGCGAGTGGCACGTGAATCTCCCCGGTTTGGGCAAGCCCATCGAGGGAATGCTCGTCAAGGAGCACGAAGGCGGTCTTGAGAGCCTGCTGGCCAACGTCAAATCTCGGGTGGAGGCCAAGGCCGCTGAGGCCGCGTGAGGATGACGACGGAGGTCGCAGTACTCAGATTGCCGGCCCGACGGTCGTTGGCGTTCGCCGGGATTTGGTGGACTTGACGCCAGGCGATCATCGGTGACGCAGAGGCTGATGAGGCGCCCGCACCTTGGCTGCCCTCCACGGCTACGCAGCAGGACAGCCACCGCCAACCGGGCAGTCGGCAGTCACCGTACACCCACGCCCCAGCTCGCCCGCACCTCTCGCTCAACCGCCCGGTACGATTTCGCCCAGCAACCCGCACCCGGCAACCGGCGTGGGCTTGCGCTCACGCAAGGAGCGGGGGCCGGCCGCTCCGAACGCGTCGCCACGTGCCGTGGTCGGTTTGCCTCTGAGAGGCGCTCGCGAGGTGCCGATACTGAGCGTTCGGTGGAATGCGCGTTATGGCTCCATATTTGGTGATCGGGGCGGGTGGTCGATAATGAGTTGATGCTGCCGTTTGGCCCGTTGTTCGCAAGAGACTTGCCGGTGATTGAGATTGAGAGGTTGAGCGGGACGTTCGCAGTTGAAGACGCCGAAGCCAAGCGGACGTGGGATCACACTCGACGTCGTTTCCTTCGGTGGGAGCCGCAACGGGTGACTCCTCTGTCGGAGAACCTCAGCCCGCGGGATGGGGTACCCACACCAGGCGGTCTACCTTTGGGTGGCTTGTTGGCTGCGTCCGAGGACTGCCGGGCGGTGGCGGCACTCACGCTCGATCGGTTCACGGCTGCTTGCGACGGGAGGCAGACCTTCGAGGTGTTGTGTCACCCGGGGTGGCACGGCCGAGACGTGATCGGAGCGGTCGCTTTCCCGTGGGGGGATCATCGGGCTGTGGCCATCGTACCGACTGAGGACCCGACCGCCTATCGGTTGCTGATCGTCGACGCCGCCACTGGCGAGGTCCACCACGAGCTGGTGCTGCAGAGCGACCGCCCGGCTGGTTTCACGCTTATCGGCCATCCAACCGGTGGGGGATTCGTTGTTGATGCCGGCCGGGGGCAGGACGGAACCGACCTGTGGTCCGTTCAAGTGTCCGACGGTACGGTCACCGTGTCCCCTGCCGATACGTTCGAGAGGGTCTTCGCCGACTTTTCACCTGACGGGACCGAGGTGCTGACCTCCCCGCACCATGGGACGGACCTCGAGATCTTCGCCTGGCCCGACTGGACGCCGTTGGCTGTTTTGCCCGGCGAGGCGGTCTTCGCGACGGACGGCAACGAACCGGTAGATTCCTTCGATTACTTCGCCGCCTACGTGACGTCGCGCGGCATTCTTGCCAAGTCCACCGAATACGGTGGGATGGTCGTTGTCGACCGAGTGACCGGCAACCCGACCCACCGGCTCCTGCTCCCCGGTCTCGAAGCGGACGACGATGGCGCCACGCCAATCCAGTCGTTCGCGCTGATCGGCCGCACGCACCTCATCACCTGGTCTTGGACACAAGGCGCATCGACAATGGACATCTGGTCACTACCCGAAGATCTCAGTTCTCGATAGCCAACGTCCCGGTCCAATCACCCACTCAATACGTGCCGATCGGCGTGGTTTGGCTGTCGGAGCGTTCGGGCGACCGAACCGGGTGATATGCGTCAAACGCTTGCGTCGCCCAATGACGGTGCGCCAAGCAGGTCGAGTTGAGCTCTCCACTCCAGACGTGTCGCCGGCGCCGGCCCGAGCCAAGTCGTCCCCCGGGTACGCCGCGGGTCATGCCACCAGGTGGATCGCCGCCACTGGCTGCTTCTTCGGGGTACGCTTGGTGGCAAGTTGCGGCCACGCGCCGTGGCCGCAGGGACTGGGAGGAGCTCATGAAGAAGCTTGGGGTGAGTCTTGCATTAGTAGCCGTATTGGTGGTGGCGGGAGCACTACCGGCTGGGGCGGCAGCTGCCAACACGAGTCCGCTGGACACCAGTTGCGGTGCGTTTGAAGTCATCCTCGCACAGGGAAGCCTTGTCGCCTTCTATGAGGGCCAGCCGGTTGTGTTTCATGAGGTCGATTCGACCTTCACCGACACGGTCGCCCTCGCTACGGGAGAGCAGGCCTTCGGTGGGGACTTTGACTTCGTAGCAGGCAAAGGTCAGGGCATAACAGACCAGTTGACGGAGTGCACATTCGGAGAGCAGACAGTGGACACGGAGGAGGGCGTACTCAACGCACAGGTCGAAAGGGCTCTTCTCCGCTACTTCCCCAACCTCATCATCACAGATGCCGATCGTGGGCAACCGGTCACGGTGACGACGGTCATCAGCGGCACACTGTGGGTTCAGTTCCCAGGAAGCTAAAGCCCTTCGGAATCTGTCCATCGAAGAACACCAAGGGGACCTCTGCTCGGGCGGGGGTCCCTTCGGGTGCGCGGGTTCATGACCCAACCTATCCGCTGGCCGCGGGAGAGGCGGCCGCACAGATCACCCGCCCCGAAGAGCGCGTTGGACATCTGTAGAGCACCCTCGAACCGGCATTATCTAGTGCCTTCACCTAGCGATCCGAGCAGCCGACGTACGAGCGCGGAGGCGCCTGGTCCAAATCTGCGGTTCGGGCCATCCTCCGCAACCCCCGCTACACCGGATATCAGGTCTGGAACCGCCAGGCCCGCCGCGAGATCCTCATGGACGTCGATGACGTCGCCCTCGGCCACGACACCAAGATGCGCTGGAACAAGCCCAGCCAATGGGTCTGGTCTGAGGATCCAACCCACACCGCCATCATCTCCGTCGAAACCTTCGCTGCCGCTCAGGAGGTCTTCGCCGGAACCCAGCGTGCCGCGGTTCGCCGGAAACGCACCAAACACACCTACGTGCTCTCAGGGCTGGTCCACTGTGCTGTTTGTGACCGCAGAATGCAGGGATCCTGGAACAACAACAAGCCCTACTATCGATGCAAGTTCCCCACCGAATACGGCGTGACCGAGAAGCGACACGCCAAGACCGTATACGTGCGCGAGGACGCCATCGTGCCGAGCCTCGATACCTGGATCGGTGGCCTCTTCGACGACGACCACTTCGACGCCACCGCCCAGGCACTGGCCGCCGCCAGCAAAGCCGCGCCCGATGACGACCAGACCCGTGACCTCGAACTGCGCCTTCGGCTGCAAGAATGCGACACCAAGCTCGCCAAGTACCGGGCACTCCTCGAACACGACAGCGACATAACCATCGCCGCCACCTGGATTGCCGAGATCGAGCGAGAACGCAGGGGTCTGGAACGAGATCTCGGTCGAAAGCCCACCCCACGCAAACTCACGAAGAACGAAATCAAGGCGCTCATCGTCCAACTGCGCAACATTGTGGCAGTGCTCGTAGTCAACCTGACCTACCACCCCGACGGGCGGGTGCACGTCGCGGCTGGGGCACCCTACGTACTTGGGGTTCGTGTCGGAGGAGCGACTTCAACCCTAAGTACACGCGATCCTTGACACTCCTGGTTGGTAGCCGTCTGATGCGCGATGACCAAAGATAGCGAGCCCAGACCATGGAACTGACTCTTTCGTCCGTCCCGTCCTGATCAGGGCAGCCTTCCGGCCGTATCCCGCATCACGGCACGGAGGGTGTTCAATCCGATCCCCGATTATCTCGTGGAGGCGGTTGGCGACTTGCCGGTTCGACGGGACGACAGCCGGCTGCATTCGACACATCTCGCGGTCGCTGGCAAGGCCTCGAGCCGATCGAGCGGAATACTGAGACCACAACCTATGCAGTATCCATACGTGCCGTCGGCGAGCCGCTCCAACGCTGCCTCGATCTGCGACAAGCACCGTACGGCTTGCTCAGCAAGCATCAGAGGTTGTTCGGCATCGATGTCTACGCACGGCTCTTCGTCGAACATGTCGCTGAGATCACGACCGCTGAGCGCCTCGGCGGCCTCCCGGCGAAGCGCTGCCAGCACTCGAGTCACCGCGGCTCTGCGGGCTAACAAGAGACCACGGGACGTGTCGAGCTTCTTGGTCGAGAAGCGGGGAGTTGTGAGAGCCATCGCGTCCTCCTGAGACGATACACCTTGCCTTTCCGTGAAGGTCTCTCCCACCCCAGAAGGGGCCAGCGCCGCCGGGCCTGCTGGCCGTATTGACGACTGCGCTCGTTTGGGGATACTCCCCTTTCTCTGAGGGCAACGTATCACGGCGGCCCGCCGCCGCATAGGGGACTCAATCCTTTCCCAATAGGCCACAAGGGCGACTTCTTCAACCGTTCGTCGATCATTCGGGTCTCCACGCCATCCACGACCTTGATCAGCCCCTCGTTGGCCCCATCATCACTCCCACGGGAGGCGGACCGACAGGGCACAACACCCCTAGAACGGGAACGAGTCGTCAGGTCTCGAGTAGATGCTGTCGATTTGCTTGGCGGCTTAACGCCGGGCAGACCCAAGTGCCGGCTGGTCGTTCGACCAGCAGGATGCTGACCCGAGAGGGGCCAGGCGTGTCGGCCCCAATTAGGGACTAAAGGCACATGGTCGCGACGAGCGATTCGGCATATGTTTGAACTGAGATTGGTAGGCGATGTGATTGGCGATCTGAACGCCAAACGTGGTCGGGTGCTTGGCATGGATTCGGATGGACGGTTGCGGGTTGTCACCGCTGAGGTGCCGTTGGCTGAGATGCAGCGCTACACGATTGATCTCC
>JAOTWH010000098.1 GCA_029863035.1 Acidimicrobiia bacterium
ACATGTCGTTCGCCAACCAGGCGATGGCCGCCGAGTGGCTGGTGGAGAACCACGCCACCCTCGAGCCCAAGGTGTATCGGCTCTCCCCGGAGATCGACGCCGAGGTGGCCCGCATCAAGCTGGCTTCAATGGGCGGCGGCCTCGAGACCCTCACCAAAGAGCAGTCCGACTACCTCGCCTCCTGGCAACACGGCACTTGAGAAGCCCGTTTCTCGTTTCTCGTTTCTCGTTTCCCGTTTCTCGTTTCTCGTTTCTCGTTTCTCGTTTCTCGTTTCTCGTTTCTCGTTTCTCGTTTCTCGTTTCGAGTCACACCTCGCTGTTAGCAATGTCCTTTGTGCAGGACTATCGAAAGCTTCGTGTCTGGTTCGAGGCGCACCAGTTGGTGCTTGGTGTGTACGCCGCGACGATCGCTTTCCCGATTGAGGAGAGGTACGGACTCCAGTCACAAATCAGGAGGGCGGCGGTATCTGTCCCAACCAACATCGCGGAAGGGCGGGGCGTGGATCTGCTGGCGACTTCCGGCGGTTCCTATTGATCTCCTTTGCGAGCGCCAGTGAAGTCTTGTACCTCCTGAAGCTGGCATCGGACCTTGGGTTCATTCAGCCCGAAGCCAGCGATCACCTCAGCGCCCAGAACCGCGAGGTAATGAAGATGATTCGCGGCTTGGTCAGGAAGCTCGAGACCTCGAGCGCGTGAACGAGAAACGAGAAACGAGTAACGAGAATTAGAAACGTGAAACGTTTCTAATTCTCTACCAACTCGATATCGATGGAAGCGCCTTCGGTCAGGTCCACCACGCTGAATCCGCCTGCCACTGCCTCCATCTCTGCGGTGCGCAGCACGGTCAGGATCTCCTCGCCTACCAGCTCCTCCCGCTCCAACAGGGCCTGGCGCAGCGCTTCCACCAGATAGCGGTGACGTCCCAGCAGCAGCCGGGTGTCCTCTTTGGCATCGTTCAGGAGCTTCTCGACGGAGTCGCGGGCCCGCTGGTCGCTGAGGACCCGGGCGGTGAGATTGCCTCCCATCAGCCCGGCATCCACCGCCCTGATCGACACCAGCGAGCTTCCTAGACCGAGCGACCCCACCATGTCGGCCGCCACCTGGGTAGCAGCGGCGAGGTCTCCCGCCGGACCGGAGCCCGACTCGTCGAAGAACAGCTCCTCGGCCACCATCCCGCCCATGGAGATCTGGATCATCGCCCGCATCTCGGAGCTTCGCTTGGTGAACCTTTCCTCCTCGTCGGAGTGCGCCAACAGACCGAGGGCCGCGCCCCGCTTGATGATGGAGAGCACCTCGAGCTTGCGGCCCTTGCCGACCAGGTAGGCCGTCACCGCGTGGCCCGACTCGTGCACCGCGATGGAGTCCTTTTCCGCCAGCAGGTAGTCCACCGGCTGGGGCAATCCGATCTCCACCTCCATGCGGGCTCTTCGCACATCCTCGGCGTTGAGCGCTTGGCGATCCTCGCGCATGGCAACCAGCAGCGCCTCGTCGAACAACCGCTCCAGCGAAGCGGGGGTGTAACCCATGGTGAGGGACGCGATCTCATCGTGAGCCTCGTCGCTGTCGAGTGCAGTGTCGTGCGCCTTGGTGGAGAGGAAGAACTCGACCAACTCCTGGCGCTCGCTCTTACCGGGGAGGTCGAAGTGCAGCACCCGGTCGAACCGACCCGGTCGCAGCAAGGCAGGGTCGAGACTGTCGGCGCGGTTGGTGGCCCCGATCAACAAGATGTTGGCCAGCTCCAGCGGCTTCGTCAGCAGCTGACGGTGCGGCGGAAGGAAGCGGTTGATGCGACCCTTGAACCAGTTGCTCAAGCGAACCATGTTGGGCGGATCGTCGAAGCTCTGCATCTGCACCAGGAGCTCGTTCACCACGCCGCCCACTCCCTCGCTGACCGACTTGGAGGAAACCATCCGCCCGTCGCCGTCGAGTTCGCTGAAGCCGCTCATGCCGCCCCGCTTGGTTCCGATCGCATCGAACTCTTCGATGAACCCAATGGCTCCACCTTCTCGTCGTGCCACCTTGCGCAGCGCTCGGAAGTACGACCTGATCTTGCGGGCGGTCATCCCGTACCACATCGACTGGAAAGAGGTAGCCGACACGAACAGGAACGGCACCCCAGCTTCTTTGGCCAGCGCCTTGGCCACGTGGGTCTTGCCCGTGCCGGGAGGACCCTCGAACAGCACACCGCGTCGCGGACGCCCACCCATCTCCACGCTGAAGCGTCGATGGTTGAGGAAGACCTCGAGCGTGCGGCGAACCTCCGACAGAACAGACTTGAGACCTTTGACATCGTCGAACCCGATCTCGATCTGCTCGGGTAGGAACAAGGTGTGGGGAGACTTCGACTGGCCGATCATGGGAATCATGATCATCCCGCCCAACAACACAACGATGATGATCATCGGGAGCCATATGTAGGAGTCCTCCGGCAGGCTGGGGAAGCCGGGAGAGATGGGGTTGCCGCCGGAGATGCGGACCCACATCCATATGGCCAGAGGAGACAGCAGTAGAGCGACCCGGGTCAACCGACGCCTGCGTTGCCGCTCACGAGTCATCGTCACATCGATAGCCAATGGAGTCCTCCAGTCGTTTCGCCTTATGGCCAAAACCTACCCTACGTGACGTGGTGAGACCAACACTCTTGGCGTTCACTCATGGTGACTAGTTAGGGAGGAAAAGGGGGTTGCCGATACCTCTACACACACCTATCTGTAGAGAAGGCATGACTGCTTGGACGCGAGGGAAAGTGTCGGTATTAGAGGGTCTCCCCTTCCGCCAGCGGAGATGCCATCGAGTGGCGTCGCAGCGATCGCCACCCGCACCTGACCCCCCTGGCACTTGTGGGCGCGGGATAAGAAGCCGGAGTCCCCTCCCGCTTGCGGGAGGGGTAAGGGGAGGGTGTCAACCACTACCGCGAATGAAGGCGCGCCTCGAGCGCGCCGCGGCGATCGGCACCCCTCGTGGCCTCCACTCGCTCGAGAGAGCGGAGGGGAGGGCAAGACCGCGACGCTGCTCTTTCCAGCGGGAGTTCCACCGCCGAAACGAGACTGCCAAAAACTTCGGTAGAAAGTGGCGTGAATGACTTGCTGCCTCTGCGTCGACTTGCCTAGTGTGGTGGTTGTAAATGGGAGCTGCCCTCTGGGGGGAGCTCCGTGCAAGATATTCAGAGAGGGCAAGCGCTGAGCGCACCTGACCGGAAGGAATTCGAATGACTGTTACCCCTATTCGTCGCGTCACATATCTGTTTGTGGCCATTCTCACCGCACTGGCGATGCTCACCGCAATTCAGGTGTCAAACGCTGGCTCGGCCTATGGTGCCACCTTTGAGGTGAACCTCGACGATGACTCGGACGATGGCTCCTGCGACGCTCTTAGCGGCAGCGACGACTGCACGCTGCGTGAGGCGATCAACGATGCCAACGACACCACTGCAGCCGACATCATCACATTCGACGCCACTGTGTTCGATGGGGCAGCGTTCACGATGACCGGTGCGCTGCTCACAATCGACGAGGATCTCACCATTACCGGTCCCGGTGAAGACGACCTCGAGATCACGGCCCTTGCGGCCACCCAGGTGTTCCTCGTGGACGGTGCTGATGTCAACATCTCCGGCCTGACGCTTATTGGAAACGGGGCGACAGGGGCCGACGGCGGCCTGCTACGGGTCGACGATGGCGACACGCTCACCGTCACCGATAGCACCCTCCAGGACGGTTCGGGAGCAAACGGCGGCGCCATCTATGCCGAGAACGCCACCCTTGTCCTCGACGACGTCAACTTCTTCGACAACGTAGCCACCGGCGATGGCGGCGCCGTTCACAGCGTTGCTAACACTGTCGGCGGCTCAGCGAGCCTATCTGTCACAGGCGGGTTCTTCGGGAACCCCGGCATACCTGGCGGCAGTGCAACCCTCAACGGTGGCGCCATCTTTAGCCAGGCAGACAACGTCAACGCCACGGCCACGGCTACTATCAATGGCACCGCCTTCTGGGATAACGTTGCCACCGGCGACGGCGGCGCCATTTACAGCGCGACCGGTACCGGCGGTCTTGGTGTCGGCGCCGACGCAAATCTCAGCGTGACTGCGGGAACCTTCAGAGGAAACGGCGCCGTCAACGGCGCCGCAGTGGTCAACCTGGCGGACGATACAACGGCGACGGCCACCGCCAGTTTCCCCAATCCGTCATCCTTCGTCTCTAACGTTGCCAGCGGCGACGGCGGCGCGGTGTACAATCTGGCCACGGGCGACGACAGCACGGCAACGGCGACTTTCGGCGCCAACACCACGTTCTCCAGCAACGACGCCGCGGACGGCGGCGCGGTGTACAACGAGGCCAGCGATGATTCGGAGGCGACGCTCGCCTTCGGCAGCGGTACCACCTTCTCCGGCAACGACGCCACGGGCGGCGGCGGTGCGGTGTACAACTATGCCAGCGGCAATAGCTCGGTAGCGACGGCACCGTTCACGGCCGTCTCGTTCAGCAGCAACGACGCCACCGGCAACGGCGGTGCCATCTACAACGAGGCCGCTGGCGATCCGTCGACGGCAACGGCGACCATTGTCGATTCGACCTTCAGCAGCAATTCGGGCTTCTGGGGCGGCGCCATCTACAACGAGACCAGTAGCACGGACGCCGACACCGTTGTCGACATCGACGGTTCGACGTTCACGAGCAACTCCTCCCCCGACGACGGCGGCACTATCTACAGCTGGGTGACGACCGGCGACGCAACCACGAGCGACGAGACCACGGCCACGTTGACCGTCGACGGCTCCACCTTCGACGGCAATAGTGCCGCTCTCGAAGGTGGTGTCCTCTGGACGTATGGCGATTCCAACGCCGACAATGTCAACACGGCGACGTTTGCCAATAGCACCATGACTGATAACTCGGCGGGCACCGACGGCGGCGGCTTCTGGTTCAGCGGGGACAACGGCGCCCCCTCCGACACCTACGTCTATAGCGTCACCGACTCGGTGGTGAGCGGTAACTCCGCGACCTCCGATGGTGGTGGCATCTTTGCGTCGCCCGCTAATGAGGTGAAGGTGACCATCAACAGGGTCGAGGTGACGGGTAACGACGCCGACACTGGCGGTGGCATCTACGCCGATGGGATCAACCTCGACGTCAACAACAGCACCATCACCGGCAACGACGCGACGACTGTGGGCGGAGGGCTCTTTGCCACCAACAACGCCGATGACGCAGACGTCGACCTGGTCCATGTCACCGTGGCCGCTAACACGACGTTCGGCGACGGCGGCGGAATCTGGGCTGACCCTGCCGACGCAGCTGTCAACCTGAAGTCGTCGATCCTGGCTGCCAACACGGCTCCGTTCGGGGACGGTGTCGACTGCTTCGGCACCGTCACGTCCGATGGGGCCAACGTCTTCGGCAGCTCAAGCGGTGGAGACTGTTCCATCGTGTTGGGCAGCGGTACAGGCTCGGTGGGCCCGGGCACCGATACTGCTCCGATCGATCCCAAGTTGGGCGCCTTGGCCGCTAACGGCGGCTTCGGCAAGAGCCACCTGCCGGCTGTCGACAGCCCCGCTGTCGACATCAAGGCGGTCCCGTGTGACCTGGCGGTTGACCAGAGGAACTTCGCACGACCCTTCGGGACTGCATGCGATGCCGGTGCCATAGAGCGTGGCGCAACAGGAGTGGCTCCGCCTGCTGCCTCCATCGAGGTGGGCCTGGTGGATACGGCTACGGGCGTGTGGCACCTGCGCAACACGGCCGGAGTCGAGACGACGTTCTTCTACGGCAACCCGGTTGATCTGCCAGTGCCTGGTGACTGGAACGGCAATGGAACCGCTACGCCTGGGCTGTATCGCCAGAGCGACGGCTTCTTCTACGCCCGTAACACCAACACCCAGGGCATTGCGGACGCAAATTGCTTCGCAGGCAACCCCAACGACATCCCGATCTCGGGTGACTGGAACAACAACGGAACCGACACCCTCGGTCTGTACCGACCGGAGAACCAGACGTTCTACCTGTTCAACAAGGTGTGCGCCAACGCCCCCATGGGTGCTGCCGACATCACCTTCGTGTTCGGTGATCCTGGTGACGAGCCCTTCTCGGGTGACTTCGACGGCGACGGCACCACCGAGGTGGGCCTGGCCCGAGACACCACCGGGTTCGTGTACTACCGGAACTCCAACACCACAGGTGTGGCCGACAACTCGTTCTTCTGGGGCGACCCAGCAGACCGGGTGTTCTCCACCGGCACCCCGGCACTGTTCCGGCCGTCGAACGCAACGTTCTACTTCCGTAACACCAACACCCAGGGCAACGCGACTTCGCAGTTCGCCTTCGGGTCGGGTGCGTGGCTGCCGATCTCCGGTCCTTGGGGACTCGGCTAGAACAACAGGCGAGCGAATAGACAGAGAGGCCCCGGGGCGACCCGGGGCTTCTCCTATTGGGGCTTCTCTCACTGGGGCTCTCGTTCCCGCGGGACGCTGGTTAGAAATCTCCTCCCCCTCAGGGGGAGGTGCCGTAGCGCCCGTAGGGCGCGAAGGCGGAGGGGGTGCCCGCGATGGTGTCGAGAGGGTGTAACCCCCCTCCCCCCTCGCTTCGCTCGGGGTACTCCCCCCACCGCTCGCTCCGCTCGCTGGGGGGAGAGACGGCCTCGCTTCGTGTCATCGGCACCGAATACGGTGAGCACCGTGCTTTCGGCCGCGACCAATTGTCCGGTGTGCTTGACCGGGGTGGGCTCGCCGTGCCAGGAGTGCCGATCAAGCCTCCACGGCGCTTCCGACCGGGTCCTGGCGTCGGGGATGTTGGTGGTGGCTGCCTACCTACACGAAGGCCTGGCGAGAGCGATGGTGCATCGTCTCAAGTATCGAGCGGATCCCACCGCCGCCAAGGTGTTGGGCGCAGCCATGGCCGCCAAGGTGCCACCGTGGGCAGAGGCGCTGGTCCCGGTGCCGCGGGCCCGGCTGCGACGGTGGCGCTATGGCATCGATCCGGCGCTCGAACTGGCCAGGGCCATCTCGGCGGAGACGTCGCTTCCCGTTATCGCAGCCCTGGTACCGCCCTGGTGGTGGCCGCCACACACGAGAGGCTCTCGCGCCGAACGCCGAGGTCCTCGGTTCCGGGCACGGTGCTCAGTACCGCCCGGAGCCATCCTGGTCGACGACGTGGTCACCACCGGTGCCACACTCCAAGCTGCCAGCGCTGCGCTGGGGGGAGCGATAGGGGCGGCGGTGGTGGCGACTACGGCCTAATGGCCCCAGACAAAGCATCAGGCGGGGACGTATAGTTCGAGAAGGCACTTGCGAAGTAAACGCACCGCACGGAAGGGGAACCGGCCCCTGGACGACTTCGCTTCCCCCTGTTCGATAACTGGCGGCGTTTCGCCGCGTTCTGCCCCCGAAAGGAGCCACTGTGGATGTTCGCGTGCACGGCAAGAACTTCAAGGTCGATGATGAGCTGCGGAGTCTGGCTGAGGAGAAGCTGGGCCATAGCGGCCGGATCTTCGGTGATGACGCGGTGGTCGATGTCGAGTTCACCGAGCACCACAATCCACGTCGAGCCGACCAGCGGTTCAAGGTCGAGGTGACCACGAGGGTGGCAGGTCGGCTGGTGCGCGTTGAATCTTCCGATGCAGACGATCGAGCCGCGCTCGATTTCGCCTCAGACAAGCTGGAGCGCCAGTTGCGAAGGCTGAAGGAGCGCCTCATCGACAGGGGCCGAACGGCTGAGCACAAAGCACTTAATGAGGGACTAGTTCTGTCCGAAAACGAGGGGGTAGAGGACGCAATGACCATCACACGAGTGAAGAGCTTTGCGATCAAACCCATGATGCCTGAGGAGGCGG
>JAOTWH010000099.1 GCA_029863035.1 Acidimicrobiia bacterium
AGCAACACGACGCCCGAGATTGCCCTCTATGCCTTTGCCGTCTTCTACGCCATCTGTCTCTTTCTGAACTGGTGGTACTACCTGGGCCCCAAGGCGGAGTTCAAGAACCCCTGAGCAGAGTTCGTCGCAGCGCACAGATGGAGTCTTCCTCCTCTGTTCGAGTTCGGGTCTCGAGCGCGAGAAATGAGACTGAATAACCGCCACCAAGGAGCCGAATATGCCTTTCAAGAAGATCCTGATAGCGGTTGACGGATCACACGGAGCCGAGTCGGCCACCCGCTTGGGCGGGGAGCTGGCTGCGGGGCATGACGCCGAAGTGCTGCTGGTGCATGCGGTTCCTCTTCCGCCCATCGTTGCCGGCATCGATCAGGCGATCTCGGAACAGAGCCTCGACTACCTGGAGAAGAGTGCCGAGGCCGCTATTGGCTCGGCGGTCGAGATCCTTGAAGCGATGGGCGTGAAGTCCGAATCGATCATCAAGCCCGGATCACCCGCCGACATCGTGCTCGACGTTGCCGACGACCGTGATGTCGACGTCATCGTCGTTGGCCATAGGGGTTACGGGACGATGCGTCGGCTCATCCTGGGTTCCGTATCGTCGAAGCTGGCGCACCATGCCCGCTGCGCTCTTCTGCTTGCTCCCGTGGAAGAGGAATCGCCCTGACTTGACCCGCCCGCAGCGGTGAGGCCGGGAGGGGTGCCGATCGCGGCCGAGATCGACCGGCGAGCTGGTCGCGAGGTCGAAAAGGAGCCTAGAAAACGGTTCCCATGCGGCACACTTTGCGGTAGGGTGGCGGCTCAATGAAGTTCATGACCAGCCCGTGCGTTTGTTCTTGCTGTTGCAGCCAGACCGTTCGGGCGCGCTCATGACCTCTTAATCGACAAGTCAAGACATTCAGCCACCCGCTCGGTTCAACCGCAGCGGGTTTTTTCATTTACGGAGGAAAACAATGGTCACCACCGAAGCCGGAACGGCGATCGGCGCCGACGGTCGCCTACGCCGCTACGACGATGTGCGCCAGCTCTTACCGAGCGTCGCCAACCCGACGCCGCTGGTACGGGTGAACCGCGTTCTGCCCGAGGCTGAGCTCTACCTCAAGCTGGAGTGGCTGAACCCCTTTGGCTCCATCAAGGACCGCACGGCCAACTACCTACTAGCCGGCCTCATCGAGAGGGGCGAACTCGACGGCCGAGCCATCGTCGAGGCGACCTCGGGCAACACCGGCGTCGCCCTGGCAGCGTTGGCCGCTCTGTTGGGAACCGAGGTCACCGTCACCATCCCCGATGGAGTTCCCGAAGAGAAGAAGACCCTGTTGCGAATGCTGGGAGCCGAGGTGTGGGAGACCCCGGACGACCTGTGCCCGGCCGACTATCCCAAGGACGGTGCCATCGCGCTGGCCCGGTCGTTGGTGGAGAGTGCCGGCGGTGAGCGCTACGTCATGCCCAACCAGTACGCCAACGCCGACAACGTGAAGGCCCATTACGAGACCACGGGCCCGGAGATCTGGGAGCAAACCGAGGGCCGGGTGCGCTACTTCCTGGCCGGGCTGGGGACCGCCGGCACCATCACCGGTGTTGGCACCTTCCTCAAGGAGCAGAACCCCGAGGTTCAGATCATCGCGATCGAGCCGCAGCCAGGTCATCGCCTGCCAGGCCTCAAGAACCTCGAGGAAGCGAGCACTCCCGAGATCATGGACCGCAGCGTTATCGACCAGATCATCCGAGTCGACGATGGCCCGGCCTACCAGATGACCAAGCGACTGTTCCGGGAGGAGGCCCTCATCGTTGGCCCCTCCACCGGCGCCGTGGTGTGGGCCGCCGGCCAACTCGGCGACCAAGGCCTGGCGGTAGGCATTTCTGCCGACAGCGGCCTCAAGTACCTCAGCTACTTCGCGGAGATGATCGACGACGAAGATTCCACTCAAACTTGAAAGGCGGACAGAAAATGACACAGGATGTGACGGTCGCTCAAACGCTCGATCTGTCGGGGCTGCTTTGCCCTCTTCCGATCTACAAGGCGTCGATCGCTCTCAAGAAATCGGCGGCCGGTGAGGTGGTCGAGTTCATTTGCACCGACCCTGGTTCTCTGGAGGACTTCCCCGCCTTCGCTCGACAAACCGGCCATGAGTTGGTGGTGGCCGAAGACAGAGGCGAAACCCAGCGGTTCCTACTGCGAAGAGCAGACACCGCATGAGCACCAAAGAACAGAACGGCACCAGGCGCCTCGCTCTGGTGGCATCGAAGGGGGCCCTGGACGAGGCCTACCCGCCCCTGATCCTGGCTGCTACTGCCGCCAGCTTGGGCTGGGAGGTGGGCATCTATTTCACCTTCTACGGACTCGACATCCTTCATAAGGACAAGCACAAGAAGCTCAAGGTTTCCCCGATTGGGAACCCGGCCGCGCCGGTGACGGTTCCCACGCTGGTGGGTGCTCTTCCCGGGATGACCAAGGCGTCGACCAGGATGATGAAGAAATGGCTCGATGAGTCCAACCTGCCCGGGATTCCCGAGTTCCTGGACATGGCCCGCGACAACGACGTCAAGCTGTTCGCCTGCTCCACCACG
Organism: Acidimicrobiia bacterium; assembly: GCA_029863035.1. Next base: position 2,566 of record JAOTWH010000099.1, read on the forward strand.
ATGGGAGTGATGGGAGTGGAGGAGAGCGATCTCATCGAAGGCTGTGATGTTGCCGGGGCCGCCGCCTTCCTCGACTTCGCGGCCGACGCCGACGTCCAGATGTTCATCTAGGGATTGCTCTCGACGGTCGGGGCGCTAGGAGTGCGTCTCCACAGATAGTTGCAGCTTCTCCGCCATCGCTGTCAACGCGTTGTCCACCGCCTGGAACAGTGGCTCGGATTGGTCGAACTCGAACTCGTTCGAAGTGAAGTAGCGAGGTCCGGCGTTTGTGTGCAGCGTGAACTGGTAGTCGATCCCGTCAACGCATGCCTGACACGAGCCAGGGTTGAGGCGTGCCTCCAGGTCGTCGAAGTCGGTGACGTTGGCGATGGCGATCAACTGAGTAGCTAGCTCCGCGTCGATTACAGACACATCCACGGCCGCATCCTGGTCGAGTCCACCAATGGGCAGCTCGCCGGGTTGTCGGTAGACAGCTGCGATGCCATCGGACCACAGTCCGAACGTTCGGCAGTTGGGACCCATCATGGCGCAGCCGCCGATTTCACTGATGACCATTACCAGTGCTGGGTCAGCTGGCGCCACCGTGGTGGGCGTCGTTGTGGTGGTGGTGGCAGAGGTCACTAGTGGCACCGTTGTTACGGACTCCCCAGACGGAGACCCGCAGGCGGCCAAAACCAGCAGCAGGGGCAGGATCGCTTTCACAGATGTGAGACGCACTATGGCACGGGATCGGTTCCCGGCTGCTCTAATCCGTTTCGGGATCGAGTATCTGGGCCAGTTCGCCTTCCAGGAGTTCGACTTCGAAACGTAGGGTCGACCAGGCGTCGGCGAATGACTCCGGTTGGTGGGCGCGTGCTAGCTCGTTCAGGTGTTTCGCTGCCAGGAACGCTGCCTCGGCTCCGATGCTGGCAAGTTCACCCTTCAACTTGTGGGCGAGTTGGTCTACACGGTCGACTTCGCTGTCCGTGACCGCAGCTTCGAGATCCGCCAGCTCGGCCGGGCATTGCTTAACGAACATCTCAACCACTTCCCTCAGAAACTCGGGGTCGTTGCCGACTGCCTGCAGGGCCGCTTCGCTGTTGAACGTGATGGCGCCGGTGCCGTGCATTGGATCCGATCTCTCTACTGCGGCGAAGCCCTCACCTTCGGAGATCTGGGCCAACACAGCGAGCAGTTCTTCGAATCGGAGAGGCTTGGTCAGGTAAGCGTCCATCCCTGCCTCCAGGCACCGCTCGCGGTCTCCGCTGAGTGCGTGTGCAGTCAAAGCGACAATCGGGATGTGGCTGTCGCCCTCAGCCTCCTCCTGTCGGATCTGGATGGTGGCCTCTATACCGTCCATCCTCGGCATCTGGACGTCCATCAGAATGGCGTCGAAATCCTCCGATCGCCAAGCCTCGATGGCATCGTGGCCGTCTTCCACGGCAACGACACCGAAGCCGCGACGCATGAGGAGCAGCTCAACGATCTTGCGATTGGTGGGGCTGTCCTCAGCGACAAGGACGCGCTTTTTGGTGCGCGCCTCCCGGATGGTGTGGCGCGTTATCAACTTGGGGTCTTCAGTACCGCGCTGCGCTATCAACTGCTTGACCCCCCAGATGAGGTCATCGGGCTGAATAGGCCGGCTGATGTAAGCGCCGACTTCGAGTTCCCGACATCGTGTTGCGTCGCCCCGCTGGCCGGAGGTCGTGATGACCATGATGTCGGGCCGATCGGCGTGGAACTGAGTACGGATGCGGCTGGCGGCCTCGAGCTGCTCATCGGCATCTACCAGGACGAGCGAGTATGGAGTTCCGTCGCTGAATGCTCGATTCAGCTCGACCACGGCCTCGTGAGGGGTGGTGGTGCGAACGGGTTTCATCCCCGCCCGCTGGAGCGCATCCATCTCGTCCGCGCTCGTCTTCCGGTTGTCCGACACGACAAGAACGGGCACGGTCAAGATGGAGGCAGTCCCTGCCTCTGGGGGGTTTTCAATCGGCGTCTTCGACTCTTGCAGCAGGAGGGTGAAATTGAAGGTGGTGCCGTAGCCGATCTCACTTTGAAGCCACATTCGTCCTTCCATGAGCTCGACCAGCCGCTTGGCGATCGAGAGCCCCACGCCGGTACCGCCAAAGTGGCGCGTGAGCGACCCATCGACCTGGGTGAAAGTCTCGAATATCGACTCTCCAGCTTCAGCAGGTATTCCGATTCCGGTGTCCTGCACCGCCACATGGATGCCCACTCCGTCATCTTGTTCCTCCGAGGGCATGACCCGGATCCACACCCCTCCTTTGTCGGTGAACTTGATGGCGTTCGACACCAGCGCGGTGATGATCTGGCGGACCCGGCCCGGATCTCCCACCACGTCGTCTGGCAGGCCCTCATCCACCCACATGTCGAAATGCAGGCCCTTCTCCCTGGCCAGAGGGCGGAATGTGTCAATTATGTGAGCGATCGTGTTGCGCAAGCTGAACGGCATCAACTCGATACCCAGCTTCCCCGATTCGATCCACGAGAGATCGAGGATGTCGTTGATAAGGGAAAGCAGCTCCTTGCCCGATGTTCTGATCATCTCGATCTGTTCCCGCTGGTCGGGTAGCAGCTCCGTTTCAAGCATCAACTCACTGAGGCCCAAGATGCCGTTCATAGGTGTCCGCACCTCGTGGCTCATGTTCGTGAGGAAGTCGGTCTTAGCCTTGGTTGCTTGCTCGGCAACGGCCTCGGCACTGCGGCGCTGTTCGATTTCTTTATCGAGCATGCTGGAGGTGTCGGTGGCCTCGTTAGCGTGGCGTTCCCTGAGCCACAGGGTTCCCACCATCTCGGCAACGGCATCGAGCAGACCCACGTCAGCTTCATCAAAGACGTTGGCGTCAGCGGCAGCGATACCGAGCGTCCCGATCCACTCCCCGTCGAGCCGTACCGGTGCCAGAACCCAGCAGACGAAGTCCGAATCCGATTCGATCATCTCGCGCTCGTCAGCCGTGAGGTCGGCCGTCGAGAAGATCTTGGTCTTGCCGCTCTCCAGCGCCTCTGCGATCAAGGGCACACGATGCCAGCCGACGTTGGCGACATCGGGCTGGTGTGTGCCATCGGCACCGACGCTGTCGACAACTTGAGGCTCGTCGGTACTGGGTTCGTGCTTCGCAAGGAAGGCAAGATCGGTGTCAGGTTCCGCTACGAGCGCGAAGAGAACGCGGCGAATCGCGTCGGTGTCGGCCGAGTGAACGAGAGTTCCGGCACAGAATTTGAACGTGCGTAACGTTCTCCTGTAGCGATCGACAGGATCGTTTGATGCTTGTGGCATGACCTTGCTTTGGTTGTTATTGGTATCGGTCGGGGCGGGCGTTGATTGAGCGATCCCCTAAGCGACGAGGAAGCGATTCATGGAGCCAAATGCCCTTCGCCCCGGCTATGTCGGCCCTACTGTCGAGTAGTGGCATCCGATCGGCTCGACACCCAGCAACGCCAGCTCCATCTGGAGCGAATGGCGAAGGAGAACTTCGACATAGTGGTGATCGGCGGGGGAGTCACCGGCACCGGTACCGCCCTGGATGCCGCCAGCCGGGGGCTGTCGGTGGCGCTGGTCGAACAGCGCGATTACGCCTCGGGCACCTCGAGCCGTTCCAGCAAGCTGTTCCACGGTGGCCTGCGCTACCTGGAGCAGCTCAACTTCCGCCTGGTCAAGGAAGCCTTGCGGGAGCGCAACCTCATGTTGAACAGGCTGTGTCCCCACCTGGCCTCGCCGGTGTCGTTCTTGTACCCGCTGCAACATCGCATCTGGGAGCGGGCCTACGTGGGATCTGGGGTCTTGCTCTACGACCTGTTGGCGGCGACCGGCAATAACCCGCTGCCCCGACATCGCCATCTCTCGAAGTCGAAGGCGCTGCGGCGGGTTCCGGCGTTGCGCTCCGAGGCGCTGGCAGGTGCCATCGTGTACTGGGACGCCAAGGTCGACGACGCTCGCCACACCATGACATTGGCCCGCACCGCCGCCGCCCACGGTGCGGTGTTGGCGCCCAGCACCCGGGTCGTCGACCTGAAACAGGCCGAGGGTCGGGTGGTGGGAGTTCGAGTGGCCGACCTGGAGTCGGGCGGCGAGTTCAACATCAAAGCCAGCCGAGTGATCAACACCACCGGGGTGTGGACGGATCGCATCGAGGCAATGGCCGGCGACACCGGCATCGACGTTCGGGCCTCCAAGGGGATCCATCTGGTGGTGCCAAGGGAAAGCATCGAGTCCGACACCGGGATGATCCTGCGTACCGAAAAGAGCGTGCTGTTCGTCATCCCGTGGGGACGGCATTGGATCGTGGGCACCACCGACACCGATTGGAAGCTCGACCTGGCGCACCCAGCCGCCAGCCGTGGCGACATCGATTACCTGCTCGATCATGTCAATTCCGTGCTTGGGCAGCCTCTCACCCACAACGACATCGTTGGCGTCTACGCCGGGCTGCGGCCGTTGTTGGCAGGGGAGTCGGACGCAACCAGCAAGTTGAGCCGAGAGCACGCCGTGACGGAGCCGGTACCTGGGCTCATCTCGGTGGCCGGGGGCAAGTACACCAGCTATCGAGTGATGGCAGCCGATGCGGTGGATGCCGCGGTCCGCGGTCTGGAGCCAGCGGTCTTGAGGTCGACCACCGATCGGATTCCGTTGGTAGGGGCGGAGGGTTTCACCGAGTTGTGGGCATCTCGTCACCAACTCGTAGATAAATCGCCTCTCGCCATCGAAGACATCGAGCGCATGCTTGGGCGCTACGGCTCCAAGATCGTCGATCTGTTCAGCCTGATCAGCGACCGGCCGGAGTTAGCTGAGCCCATGCCCGGGGCGGAGGGTTACCTGGCAGTGGAGCTTCTGTATGCAGTAACTCATGAGGGGGCGCTGCACCTCGATGACATACTCACCAGACGAACCCGGATCTCCATCGAGACCCGCGATCGTGGGGTCAATGCCGCCGAGCCGACCGCGGTGCTGTTGGCAGAGGCGCTTGGCTGGGACCAGCCGACCGTAGAGCGCGAGGTTGAGCACTACCTGGCCCGGGTCTCCGCCGAGCTCGATTCCCAGTCCCAGGTCGACGACCGCACCGCCGACGCCGCCCGCCTGGGGGCGCCCGACGTGAGGACCGGGCTCAAGAAGCCCCAGTAGCGCGCTCTTCCCTTCTCCCGCTTGCGGGGGAAGTACCCCGAGCGCAGCGAGGGGGGATGGGGGAGCGGACCCTTCGCAGACCCTCTTCTTTCTACCCC
>JAOTWH010000100.1 GCA_029863035.1 Acidimicrobiia bacterium
AGATGATCGAAGAGGTGCGACGCCAGTTCCGCGAGATCCCCGGCCTGCGCGAGGGAGTAGAAGGCGTCAAGCCGGAGTATGCCAAGTGCGTGGATATCTCCACCGCTTCTTCATTGCGGGCCATGGTCATCCCGGGCGCACTGACTATCGCTCTGCCGCTCACCATCGGGTTCATCGATACCCAGGCCCTCGGTGGATTCCTGGCAGGAGCACTGGTGACCGGCTTCCTGCTTGCCATCTTCATGGCCAACGCCGGGGGAGCGTGGGACAACGCCAAGAAGCTGATCGAGGGCGGCGCCTTCGGCGGCAAGGGATCTGAGTCCCACAAGGCTGCTGTGGTGGGCGACACCATCGGCGACCCGTTCAAGGACACAGCCGGCCCCGCCATGAACATCGTCATCAAGGTGATGACGATCGTCAGCCTGATCTTCGCGACCGCGTTCTAGTTCCTCTTGGGCCGCATTCGGCCTCGTCGGATCTTGACGCGCCAGATGGCCGAATGCGATCCCGGCTGGCGCCTAGTCAGGATGTGAATCGTGGCTCGGGCGCAGCCCTCGCCTTGAGCCAACCCCGCGTTTCCTACTCCCGCGAAGCGGGGGAAGTACCCGAGTTCTTCCCTTCTCCCGCTTGCGGGGGAAGTACCTCGGGCCGGAGGCCCGAGGGGATGGGGGAGCGGACCCTGCGAGGCCTGTCGCGCGTTGGGAGTCCCGAACATCAGCTCCCCCTCCGACCTCGGCCAAAGGCCTCGGCCACCTCCCCCGCCCTTCGGGCGGTGGAGGAAAAGAGACTCGATTTGCGGCATCGACACCTCCCCGCCCTGCGGGCGGTGGAGGAATCACTCAGGCAATTCCGTCGGATCGTCGGGCTCTGGAAGGCGTTGGTTCATTTTCTCGCGGCTCTTCCAGTACTCATCCTCGGTTTTGCGACGAGTGCGCCGCATCACCAGGTAAAGGCCAACGATGACGCCGAAGATGATGGCGATAATCACCGCCTCCCCCGTCGTTTCCGGGATGGGAAGAGGCACGGAAGTAGTGGTGCTGCCCACCCCACCTAGCCTAAGTCCGCTATGCCAGCTCACATCACGCTGCTTCGTCACGCCGAGACCGAGGCCAACGCAGCCGACATATGGCAGGGCTGGGGTGACGCGCCGTTGACCGAGGCCGGCGCTGGCCAAGCCATGGAGGCCGGCAGGCGGCTGGCCAAGCGATCCTTTGACGTGGTCGTCGCCTCGGATCTCGGCCGGACCATGGCGACGGCATCGCTGGCGGGGTTGGATCCCGTTACCGACCCAGCCTGGCGCGAGCTCGAGATGGGGCAGTGGGACGGAATGGCCAGGACGGAGATCTTCGATCGGTTCCCCGACCAGCTGTCTGAGCTGCGCTCAGTCGACATCCGGTGGGGAGGCGGTGAGACCTACGGAGAGTTCACCGAGAGGGTTGACGCCGCGTTCAGCGAACTAGCCGACAGTCTCGGCGAAGACGGCACGGCCCTGGTGGTCACTCATGGCGGGGCGATCCTCGCCATCGTGTCCGGGCTCTTGGGTTTTCGATCATCTGCCGAGGCGTGGCCAATTGGACATGTCTTCAACACCTCGATGACGACCATCTCTCAACGGGGCGCCACGCGGCGAATCGAGGTGTTCAACGATGCCGCCCACCTCGACCTGGACTCCCAACGCCAGCACTTCAGCGGTCCCGAGGCGGTGCTGATGCGCCACGGCGCCACGCTTGCCAACGAAGCGGGCAAGTGGCACGGGGTAACCGATGGGCCAATGAGCGGCAACGGCGACAAACAGGCAGCACTGCTCGGCCGATGGCGCGACGACCTCGTTGAGATCTGGCACTCGCCGCTGCAGCGGGCGCGCCGCACCGCCGAGATCCTCGCCGGCGAGCGGGTTGTACCCATCGACGAAGACCAACGGCTCATCGAGTTCGACTACGGCTCGTGGGAAGACCTGACCACGGCCGAGATCGAACAGGAGTATTCGGAGCAATGGAGCCGTTATCGGGCCGGCGACGACGTGCCACGGGGAGGTACGGGAGACACCACTGCAGTTGTGTCGGAGCGGATGAGCCGAGCCGTCATGGCACGGGCGAACGGCACGGGTCGAGTGGGATTCGTATCTCACGGCGGGTCCATCCGGTCATACGTGACTGGGGTGCTCGGCCTGCAAGCTCAAGGGCGCTTCCTGCTCGCCGACCTGAACAACACGTCGGCCTCCACTGTGACACTCACCGAGCGAGGCCCGGTACTCAACGACTACAACCTCACTCCTCACCTCGAGGAGTAGCGATGCGTCTGGCGGTACTCACCAACGACTTCCCTCCCAAACCTGGAGGTATCCAGCAGTATCTGGGCGGATTGGTCGATGCGTATCCGCACCCCCTCTTGGTCCTTGCACCATCGGACGCCAGGGCCGAGCCGGATATCGGTGTGGTACGCCATCACAGCCAGTTCATGTGGCCTACCCGAAGCGTTCGGTCCTGGGCCGAGCGAGAGCTGAAGGAGTTCGGGGCCGAAGCCATCGTGTTCGGCGCTCCCTATCCGCTGGCCAGGCTGGGGCCTTCGTTGTCGGATCGACTTGGCATTCCGTACGTGGTACTTGCCCACGGCGCCGAGGTCACTATGCCCGCGGCGATCCCCGGCCTACGGCAGTGGGTGGCCGGTCCCATGCGCCGCGCCGATGCCAGGCTGGCATTGAGCGGGTTCACGGCCCGAGCTGTGGAGCGCATTACCGGCGAGGCCGTAGACGTCATCGGAACGGGAGTCCACACAGGTGAGCGTTCGCTGAGATCCGAGCCGGGATCGACCGTCGGTTGCGTCAGCAGGTTCGTTCCGCGCAAAGGCCAGCACCGCCTGATCAAGGCCGCTGCCCGACTCATCAGCGACGGTCGCCGTCTCGAGTTGCTTTTCGTCGGGAAGGGGCGAACCGAGAGGGCGTTGCGGCGCCTCGCTGCTCGCCTCGATGTGCCTGCCCGCTTTGAGGTCGATGTTCCGTGGGATCGTCTTGGGGAGCTCTACGGCGAGATGGATATCTTCGCCATGCCGTGCAAGTCGCGCTGGTTCGGTCTCGAAGCCGAGGGACTGGGGCTGGTCTACCTCGAAGCTGCGGCCGCAGGATTGCCGGTGGTGGCGGGTGACTCGGGGGGCGCTCCCGAAACGGTCGTGCCGGGACGGACTGGTTTCGTCGTTTCCAGACAGAGTGATCTGATTGAGGCGCTCGATCTGTTGTTAGCCGACCAAGCGCGAGCGCGCCAAATGGGCATCGAGGGCAGGGAGCGGGTCTTGGCCGACTTCACCTGGGATCGCACAGTAGATCGGTTACTAGCCGTGCTGGGCCGGGTCTCTGACCCGAAATAGCGCTGTCTGTCCGCATCGTGGAATATGCTCCGGCGCCAGGGACTTGTTCATGCTTCTGCGTTGAACCCATCGATCCCCTGGACCCATGAAACTCGTAGTCGTCGAGTCGCCCACAAAAGCGAGAACCATCTCCCAGTTCCTCGGAGAAGATTTCGTCGTGGAATCTTCCGTTGGCCACATTCGCGACCTGCCTCGCAACGCGGCGGACGTACCCGAGTCGTACAAGGGCCAGAAGTGGGCCCGCCTCGGCGTCGACACAGAGAACGACTTCAAGGCGCTTTACATCGTGCCGCAAGACAAGAAGAAACAGGTGACCAAGCTCAAGAAGCTGCTGAAGGAAGCGGACGAGCTCTACCTGGCAACCGACGAAGACCGCGAGGGCGAATCGATCGCTTGGCATCTGCTTGAGGTGCTCAACCCGAAGAAGATGGAAGTCAAGCGCATGGTGTTCCACGAGATCACACCGGCAGCCATCGAGCACGCCCTTGAAGCGACCAGAGACTTAGACCGCAGGCTGGTGGACGCCCAGGAGGCCCGCCGCATCCTTGACCGGTTATTTGGCTACGAGGTGTCCCCCGTCCTCTGGAAGAAGGTGAAGCCGAGGCTGTCCGCAGGCAGGGTGCAGAGCCCCTCTGTGCGCATCATCGTGCAGCGCGAGCGCGAGCGCATGGCGTTCAACAGCGCGTCGTATTGGGACATAGAGGGAGTCTTCACCACCGACGATGCCAAGGCTCCCAAGATGGGTGCCACTTTGGTTTCGGTCGACGGCACCCGAGTGGCTTCCGGCAAAGACTTCGGTGCCAGCGGTGAATCGAAGGGGAAAGATGTCCTGGTCTTCGACGAGGTGGGCGCCAACGAGCTGGCGACCTCGCTGTCGGGCGTCGACTTCTCGGTGCGGAGCATCGAAAGCAAGCCGTACTCCCGCTCGCCGTCACCCCCCTTCCGCACATCCACCCTGCAACAGGAGGCAGGGAGGAAGCTGCGCTTCACGTCGCGCCGCACCATGCAGGTTGCCCAACGCTTGTACGAGCAGGGCTACATCACATACATGCGCACCGACTCGATCAATCTCTCCGATGCGGCGATAGCCTCCGCTCGGTCGTTGGCAGTCTCGCTCTATGGCGCCGAGTTCGTCCCAGACCAACCTCGGGTATGGAAGGGCAAGGTAAAGAACGCCCAGGAGGCCCACGAGGCCATCCGTCCCGCCGGCGACTCCTTCCGCACTCCCGACGCGGTCAAGAAAGAGGTGTCGGTGGAGGAAGCGAAGCTCTACGACCTCATCTGGAAACGCACCGTGGCGTCGGAGATGAAGGACGCCAAGGGGGAGAGCGTCAAGGTGCTGTTGGGGGCGATAGCCAAGGACAGACGAAACGCCGAGTTCGCCGCGAGCGGCAAGATCATCAGCTTCCCCGGGTTCATGCGTGCGTACGTGGAGGGGGCAGACGATCCCGATGCCGAGCTCGAGGACCAGGAGCGCCGGCTGCCCCTGATGAAGGAAGGCGACCCCCTCAACGTGTTGGAGTTGGAGCCAAAAGGTCACGAAACCAAACCCCCGGCCCGATACACGGAGGCAACGCTTATCAAGCGCCTCGAGGAGTTGGGAATCGGGCGACCTTCCACCTACGCCTCCATCATCAGCACCGTTCAGGATCGCGGCTACGTGTGGAAGAAGGGCAGCGCCCTGGTCCCGTCCTTTACCGCGTTCGCCACCGTGGCGCTGCTCGAGCAGCACTTCCCCGACCTGGTCGACTACGCCTTCACGGCCAAGATGGAAGAAGAGCTCGACGAGATAGCAAACGGGGAGAAGGAGTACATCCCCTACCTATCCGCTTTCTACTTCGGCAACGGCACTCCGGGGCTCAAGTCCATGGTTGACAAGCGGCTGGAGGAGATCGACGCCAAGGCGATCAACAGCATTCCCCTTGGCAAGAATCAGGACGGCGTCGAGATCTTGGCCCGAGTCGGTCGCTACGGGCCCTATCTACAGCGGGGCGAGGACACCGTCTCCATTGCCGAGGATGTCGCCCCCGACGAACTCAACGCCGAGATCGCGGAAGAACTGCTCAACGCCCCCAGCGGCGATCGCGAGCTCGGCAAGGATCCCGAGACCGGGGAGCCCGTGTTGGTCAAGACGGGTAGGTACGGACCATACGTGCAGCTCGGTACACCCGAGCCTGGTGGAAAAGAGAAGCCCAAGACCGCTTCGCTTTTCAAGACCATGGCTGTCGACACCGTCACCTTCGAAGAAGCCCTCAAGCTGCTGACCCAGCCGGTTGTTGTCGGAACCGATGCTGAATCTGGTGACGAGGTAACGGCTCAGAACGGCCGCTACGGGCCTTATCTCAAGAAGGGCACCGATTCCCGAAGCCTCGAAGAAGAGGAGCAGATCTTCACCATCACGATGGCCGAGGCGGACGCTCTGTTCGCACAACCCAAACGGCGCCGCGGTCGGGCGAGTGCCGCTTTGCGAGAGCTCGGTGTGGACCCCATCACAGATAAGCCTGTTGTGGTGAAGGATGGCCGCTATGGCCCATACGTCACCGACGGCGAGACCAACGCGTCGCTGCGGGCGGCGGACACCGTCGAAGAGGTGAACCTGGAAAGGGCCTCCGAGCTGTTGCAGGCCAGGCGGGAGAAGGTCGAGGGCATGCCTCCCAAGCCAAAGAAGGCCGCAAAGAAGAAAGCCCCGGCCAAGAAGAAGGCCGCTGCGAAGAAGGAGGCCCCTGCCAAGAAGGCGCCTGCCGCCAAGAAGAAGGAGACGGCGAAGAAGAGTGCGCCGGCCAAGAAGAAGCTCACCGCCGCCGAGAAGGCCCCAGCCACCAAAGCAGAGAAGGAAGACAAGTCGCCAGCCTCCGACTAATAGCTCTACCTAGGTGCTCGGCCTAGTGTCCCTGTGATGTCCCACGCTCCTGGCCCGAAATCTGGCTGGGAACTCATCCGCAAGGGGCCGTTCTCCCGAGTGTTCTGGGCTGGTTTCCTGTCCAGCACAGGCGATTGGGCTGCTCTTTTCGCCCAGATCAGTTTGGCTGAGAACATCGCTGGGTCCCAGGGCATCCTCGTCATCCTCGCAGCGCGCTTGATTCCGGGGCTGTTGGGAGGCGCCATCGGCGGAGTGCTTGCCGATAGGGCGTTTCGCAAGGTGGCCATCGTTTCAGCCGATGTAGGGCGAGGAGTCTTGGTACTGAGCCTCGCCTTTCTGGACACCTTGCCGGCCATATTCCTTGTCTCGTTCGCTTTGGAACTGCTGACCCTTCTTGGCCAGCCGGCTCGAGCCGCCATCATCCCTGGCCTGGTGGGTCGCGACAACATCCTGACAGCCAACTCGCTCAATCTTTCCGCCGCATACGGGACCTTCCCCCTCGGAGCCGGCCTCGCCTTGGTATTCGGACTGCTAGGGCCCATCACCCTGTTCGGCCTGTTGCCCGATACCAGCGAAGCCATTCTGTTCGCCGCCGATTCGGTCACGTTCCTAGCGAGCGGTCTGTTGATGCTGACTGTGGCCTTACCTCATGTGAAAGTTGCGGACGAGCGCAAGGCGGTGAGCCGCTTCGACTGGCGAGCTCCTCTGCGCGATTTCACAGACGGCATCAAGTTCGTCGCAAAGAACTCAGCAGTCCGACCGATCATCTTGGGGATGACGGTGGCGTTGTTCGGCGGCGGCATGCTGATCGTGTTGGGTAAGGCTTACGCCGAGGACACTCTCGGTGCCGACTCAGCCGGGTTCTTCGGCCTCCTGTTCGCCCTGGGTACAGGGGCGGCAGTAGGCGTCGTCGGACTCTCGGTATACGGCGACCGCCTACTCAGACGCGATGTTTTGTTCGGGGTCGCTCTGACCGTCACGGGCATCGGCCTGGTGGCAGCCTCACTCATCAGCACCATCGCCGGTGGCATGGGGTGGCTTACCGTCATGGGTCTGGGTGCCGGGTCGGCTTACGTGACCGGTTTTACCCACTTGCACGAACAAACCGACGATGCCCTGCGGGGGAGGACCTTCGCTGCGTTGTTCTCGTTGATGCGGGTGGGACTGTTGGGCTCCATGGTGGTGGCGACGAACGCGGAGGGATTGCTCGAGGGCAACGTGTCCGACCCCACTCGGATGTTGCTCTTGGGCGGCGGCATCATCGTTGTGGCATCGGGGGGAGCGCTGGTGTGGGGCAAGCGAGGGGCGCTGGGGAGACCGAAGCTCTCGCCGGAGGGTCGCGAGTCGATCGACGCGGCAGGCAGAGCATTTAGCCGCTTCCGCATTGGTCGCCAAAATGGGAGCAACAGCGAAGAGGATGAGGATTGAGCTACATAGCGCTCGAAGGAATCGAAGGAGCTGGCAAGAGCACCATCGCCAGCGAACTGGAGGCCCGATTGAGCCGCCAAGGAACCGAGGTGCTCAGGGTGCGAGAAC
>JAOTWH010000101.1 GCA_029863035.1 Acidimicrobiia bacterium
TCGTTCTTGGCCTGGCAGAGCACGGATGTCGATCTCGACACTGGCGCTGTCTGGCACCACGTTGGTCTTGGTTCCGCCCGCGATCACCGTTGGCGTCAAGGTGAGGTGCGTGCACGCATGCACCCACCGAGCGATACCCGCGTCATCGATATCGGCGATGGCATGATCAACTCGGTCGGGGTCGACCAGTGCTTCGTCGAGGCCCGCGGTCGAAACGAACCGCCGCCATTCGTCGGTGATGGCCACCGGACCGAGGTCGGAGCCGAGTCGAGTCACCACCTCGGCGAGCGGCACCATGGCATTGGAGGCACGTAGAGGTTGGCTGCCGTGCCCGGGCGATCCCGACGTCATGAGACGGCGCCACTGTGGTCCCTTCTCAGCAACGGTCACCACCAGCCCCGGTCCGCCAGGTGTGTCGAGGTTGGGAAATGCCACTTCGGTTAGAACGAACTCAGCCATGACCGCCCCGGGGTCCTCCTCGAATATGTGAGCGGCGCCGAGGGATCCCCCAGCTTCCTCGTCGGCTACTGCCAAGAAAACCAGGTCGCCGGCCAGCGGCGCTGCCTGTTCGCTCAGAAAACGGAGGAACACCGAAGCCATGGCGGCGGTGACGTTGAGCATGTCAACCGCTCCCCTTCCCCATACATAACCATCCTTGCGTTCGGCACCGAAGGGATCGATTGTCCAACCCTGCGCGGACACCGGAACCACATCGGTATGGCCCATCAGCAGCAAGGCAGGCGCTGTCGGATCGTGCCCTGGTACTCGATAAACCACGCTCTGACGGCCCGGTACCGGTTCGAAAACCCGACCAGGTTGTCCAAGGAAGTCCGCGATCGTCTCCACGGAGCGGTACTCATGACCGCTTTCTGGCGTCCCGTCGTTGACGCATTGGTTTCGTATCAGCTGCTGAAGAAGCTCGATCGCCTCACTCATCGTCGCGCAGCGCCTCCTTCCAGGTGCGGAATCGCTTATGGGTCCGGCCGTCGGGGCCAAGACCGGTGCCCGTTCGCCCATGGAGGTAGAACCGATACGACGTCGAGCCATCGTCGGCCACCGCCATATACCTCGCTTCGCCCAGTGGTGGACCGGCTCGCCACAACAAGAACCGCCCGATGCGCCGCTTGTACTCCACGGGCTCACCAAGGTCATCACCGAGCGAGAGCAGCTCGGCGGGCGCATCGGTCCATCCGGCGGCGGGAATCCGATAGTCACGTTGCGGCGTCGACGGCAGCTGACCGGTTTCATAAACCTGATCGGTGAAGGGACGGAGGTGAGGAGGCGTTGCCTTCACTAGTCGTCGGAGTGATGCATGACGATCGAACGCGCCGCGAATCCAGCTGATTCGAAGAAGTTCTTAGCGGCGCGATGACCTGGCAGGACGTAGGCGTCGAACCGGGTGAAGCCCTCACCGCGGAAGTGCTCAAGCACGGACTTGATCATGGCTTCACCAAGGCCGACTCCGCGCGCCTCGGGGTGAGTGAACACCAGCCGAATCGCGGCCACGCGTTTGCCGGCGGCCTGCGGCAGGAGTCCCTCCGACCTCGTGGCAATGAAGCCGAAGGGGTAGTCATCAATGGTGCCAATGAAGATGCGAACGTCGGTGTCCCCCAGCATCTCCTTCATAGAGGTCTCAACGGGCTCAGGTAGACCGTCAGCCAGCGGCCACATGTCCTTGAGATCGGTCTGTTCAGCCTCGAGTACCCGATAGAGGTCGACGAGGACGTCGAGGTCGTGTTCGGTTGCGGGGCGGACACCGATCTCCATAGCCCCACGCTAGTAACCGGCCTGGGAGGCTTTATGCGGCGCAGTCGGAGCAGATCTTCTTGCTCTTATTGGCAAGTTGGCTGGTTCTCTTGACCAGGAAACATGACTGACAGACGAACTCATGGTCCCTCTTGGCGTCGGCGTCGGCTTCGAGCGCCAGGGCTTCGCGTCGTATGGCGCGCGCTTCAGCTCGCTCGTCGACATGGATCGTCTCGGACTCCTCGTCCTCTGTGAGCATCCCGAGTTCCTCGGATTCCATCTCATCGAGAGCCTTTTCGCCTTCCTCCTCCTCCTCCTCCTCCTCGTCGACGTCGGCCTCAGCGTCGTCGGTGACTTCGACAACTTCTATGTCGACGACTTCTGGGTCGACGTCGATGTCGGGATCTACGACGTCGAGGTCGTCCGGCTGGTCGATGTCTGCATCGAGCTCAGCGACTTCCTCGGTGTCCTTTTCAGATGTTTTGGTTTTCTTCATAGCCATATCGGTCTCGCGCGGGCGAGAGTATAAGTCACCGTGGTCGGTGCCAAGTGGTCAGATCTTGAACCGAATCGCGCTTTCAACCACCGAAGCCTCAACCCCACCTTCGCCGAGGTATTCCCCATCTGCCTCCACTCCCCAACCTTCGATTCCCTCCACTCGAACCCGGCTGGCCACGAATCGCCGCACATGGCGATGGGTTAGGTGGGTTCCTCTCGTGAGGCGTGGTTGCAGGGTGATGACCTGGCGCTTGGGGCCGGTGAAGACCTGCACGTCGAGACGTCCGTCGACCATCGATCCTTTGGGAGCCACGTTCATGCCTCCTCCGAAGAACTGGGCATTGGCCATCACGACGATGATCGCCTCGCTCTCGAAGACCTTGTCGTCAGCGGTCAGCTTTATCGGTCGGCGCGGAAAGCGGGCCAGGATGGGCCAGATGGCTGCCTTGTATCGGAACGCTCCAAGGCGGTGGGGTAACCGCGCCGCCAATCGCACCACATCGGCGCCGATTCCGACCTCAGCAACGTTGATGAAGTAACGATCGCCCCACTGGCCGATGATGTGGCCAACATCAACCGGGTACGTGTCATCGCCTGCCAAATACTTGACACTCTCCTCGAGCACCTGAGATCGTCCGAAGGTGCGTATCAAGTCGCTTCCGCTGCCGGCCGGAAGCACCCCAAGTACGGGCGGTTCGTCCCATGACCTTCTCATCAAGGCGTCGACGACCAGGTTGGTGGTGCCGTCTCCTCCCACCGCCACGAAGTCGGAGTAGTTCTGGCGCCGCGCCTCGTCGACCAGCTCGGCAACGTTGTCAGGCGATGAGCTGGCTCGCACCTCGGCGTCGATGCCATGTTCTCGCAGGGCGGTTGTGGTTCTCGCAACCGCATCGTGGCGCCCACCGCCCGCCCCTGGGTTGACGATGACCCACCAACTCACTCAACGCCTCCCGCAGCCACCACTCCACGGTCGATCGCTGCGATCGCAGCAGAGACAGCCCTTGACAACGCCGGGAACACATCACGCAACTGACGAAGCAGGTCGAGCAACTGGCGCGTTGTGCGAACGAAATCACCAGCAGCCAACCCGTCATCGAGTAGGTCGGTGAGGTCCACGCCCCTCGCCCACTGGTAGATCAACTCGGCGAATCCGGACTCTGGCGGCCTCGATACGCCGACTCCCGCCTCGTGTTCGGCGGCAGCCAACCGCTGGTCGATCGCTTCGAGATCCTCACTCACTCGCTTGAGAGCGGGCGTGGGCCACTCCTCTGGCCAGCTTTCCGATCGCGGCTCATAGACGAACGCCGATGCCAACGCGGCCACCTCGGCTGGTTCGAGCCCGTCGAACAGCCTTGCTTCAACAGCTTCAACCACGACGACGTCGAGCTCGTTGTAGATGTGGCGGAGCTTTTCGCCCCGGTCGGTGAGCGCCCAGCCGTCGACGAAGCCCCAACGGCCCAACAGCTCCATCAGGTCTTCGAACTCGCCGACCAGGCCGATGCCGAGGCGCTCCTGGCGCCTTTTCCAGCGAGTGACATCGCGTTCGATGCGCTGGATCCTGCGCACCCACATCTGATGGTCTTCGAAATCGGGGCACGACCGCACCGGATCGAAGGACTCTCCCTGGTAAGCCGCTAGGTGGTCGCCTTCGTCGTTCCATCGTCGCAGCTCCTTCGTCACCTGACGTTGGTAACCCTCATCGCGCGGCTGGAACGGCTCCGGCAACTCCATCGAGCCCACCCGAGTGGCCGATGATGGCAGCTCGCCTGGCCTTATTCGTTGCAGTTTGCCGGTTTCGGATAACACCAACAGGCGAGGGTTCGACCCGGTGCCGCGGGCCAACAGCACCAACCTCTCATCGCCCAGATCGATCACATCGCCAGAAGACAGCTCGCTACCGAAGGCTCTCATGATCGTGCCGTGGGATCTGCGATCTCCCGACGCCATGGCGGCCCAGATGTCGCCTCGATCGCATTCAGCGGCGGTCCGAAATGCCGCGATATCGGCTTCCCCATCGCTGATCCGCTGCAGTAGGTCTTCCGCTTCTAGCTGTGATTGGAACTGTCCGAACGAAGCGTTGAGCAACTCCTGGGCTTGGGATCGCGAGTAGTTGGCGACCAGGTTCACTGCCATGTTGTAGTTGGGATGGAAGCTGGAACGCAGTGGGTGGGTGCCGGCAGACGCGATGGCCGCCACCCTGCCGAAAGGAACCTCACTCGAGTAGGACACCACTGCCGTGCCCAAGTGATCGATGCCGCGCCGCCCTGCTCGGCCCGTCAGCTGAGTGAAGTCTCCGGGTCGCAACAGCTCGTGGGTCTCACCGTTGTACTTCATCAAGCTTTCGATCACGACGGTTCGGGCTGGCATATTGATGCCGAGCGACAGCGTCTCTGTGGCGAACACGACCTTGACGAGCCCACGGGCGAACAGCTCCTCGACGGTCTCTTTGAATGCGGGAACGAGGCCGGCATGGTGAGACGCCACCCCACGGGACAGCCTTTCTATCCAGTGGCCGTAGCCAAGGGCCGCCAGATCGTTGTCCCCCAGATGGGCCGTGCGTTTCTCGGCGAATTCCCGGATGACTCGCGCTTCGTCTGGCGTGGTCAGTCGCAGGCCCTCGGCGACCCGATCGGCGGCCCCCTCACATCCCGCACGCGAGAAGATGAAGTAGATGGCTGGCAGGCGGTCGATAGCAGCCAGCAACTCGATGGTCTCGAGACGCCGGGGAGCCTTGAAGCGCCTCCGCCTGTTGCGTGATTGCCGCAGGGACCTCTCGAGGCGAGCGTTGGGCCGGCCCCCTTCATCGAATACGGGCTCGACGGTCAACTCGTTCTCGTATGTGTCCTTCAGTGCCAAAAGGGTTTCGAGTGGAACTGGCCGGTGTTCTTCGGATACCAGCTTTGCTCCGCCGCGGCGCTCGGCCACCCACCTGGTGAACTCCTCGGGATTGCTCACCGTCGCTGAGAGACACACCAACAAAACCGGGGCCGGCAGGTGGATGATGATCTCCTCCCACACCGCGCCCCGTGCCGGATCCTGCAGGTAGTGAACCTCATCGAGGATGACGACTCCGAGAGATTCCAGGTCTTCGCTGCCGGAATAGATCATGTTGCGAAGCACCTCGGTTGTCATCACCACAACTGGTGCCGACCCGTTGACCGAGTTATCGCCAGTAAGCAGGCCCACCTGATCGTCGCCGTAGATGGCACGGAAATCGGTGAACTTCTGGTTGGAGAGAGCCTTGAGCGGGGTGGTGTAGAACGCTCTCAAGCCGACATCCAGCGCGTGATGGATAGCTCCCTCGGCCACCAGCGTCTTTCCGGCGCCGGTGGGGGCGGTCACTACCACCGACTGCCCGGCTTGCGACGCTTCGATCGCCTCCACCTGGAAGCGATCCGGTGCGAAAGGCAACGCCTCGAAGAAGACGCTGCTCATTTGCGCTTGCGCTTGTGTTTGCGCTGGAAGACAAGCAAGGCCAGCAGCGTTGCCTCATAGAGGATGTAGAGCGGTGCCGAGAGCAACGCAAGCGTCAACGGGTCGCCGCTTGGCGTGATGACTGCCCCGATTATGACGATCACCAGGATCGCCCATCTTCGTCCCTTGGCCAGCCTGTCCCGACTCACCACTCCGAGCGCCGAGGCTGCGAAGAGGAACACTGGGAACTCGAAAGCCAATCCGAACACCAGGATGAACCTCATGGCGAACGAGAGATAGAACGACCCGCCGATGGTGGGCTCCAAACCGGTGCCGAAGTCCAACAAGAAGTCGAGGCCCCTTCCCAGAGCCCAGTATCCGGCAACCACGCCCCCGATGAAGAGCGACCCGAGGGCCAACGCAGCAGGCACCACATAGCGCCGCTCCCTCTCCTTGAGGGCGGGAGTGATGAAAGCCCACGCTTGCCACATGACCACAGGACTGGCGAGCACGAAACCACCGAACAACGAGAGCCTCATGAACAGACTGAACGCCTCGGTGGGCCGGAAGAAGGCAAGATCTCGGTCGCCCGCCACTTGGTCCCAGGGTCCGGTGAGAAGGTCGAATATCCAATCGCGGAAGATGAAGGACACGATCGATCCCACCAACACCGCAGCGGCTGCCTTGACCAGGCGGTTGCGGAACTCTTCGAGGTGGGCGACGAGCGGCATCCGCTCCTCGCCGCTCATGTGTCCTGGCCTGGCTCTGGGTTGGGCTCTGGGTTGGGCTCTGGGTTGGGCTCTGGGTTGGGCTCTGGGTCGGCCTCTGGGTCGGCCTCGGCAATCGGGCCGGTATCGGTAGCGTCCGTTGGGGTCTTGGCGACCTCTGCCGCAGCGTCGGTTCCAGCCTCTGTGCCACCAGTTACTACCTCCCGCAGCTCGTCGTCAACCCACTTCAATTCGCCTTTTGCGGTCTCTTTGACGCTCTTGCCGGCCGCTGCCAACTCAGTTGCGGCTTCACGGAACGGCTCGACCGTCTCTTGGTAGGTGCCGCCCAATTCCGATTTGAACTCGTCTGCCGTTGCCCGCACCTGGCTCGCGATCTTTCCGGCCTTGCGGGCGATCTCGGGTAGTCGCTTGGGTCCAAAGACGATGAGCGCGACCAGAACGATCGTGGCGATCTCGGCGGGGCTGACACTGAACATGGCCTACCGATGGTAGGCCATGTAGCGAACTGAGATTATGAGGTCTAGGAAGAGGTGAGCTCGGAGAACCAGTCTTCTGTGTCCAGGGCGTCACGGAACTCGCCGATCTCGGTCTCACTGATGGGGGTTTCCTCATCCATGACTTCGTAGACGACTCCGGCGGCCAAAAGGATGGTTACCACCCGCTGGCTAGCGGGTCGGCTCTCTTCCTTGGAGCAATATGGGCAGGTAAAGCAGTAGGACCCGCTGGTCCACTCGGGAGTTAGCTCGAGGCGAAGGTTGTTGTGAGTGAGCTCGATATCGCCGCAGCTGGTGCAAGTCGTTCGGATGGTTGTCATGGCCCGTTCCTTGTGTGGTAGGTATCTCTTCGGTCTCACAAAGCCCGTCCTCAATGACTATTCGCTCGATTAGTCCTGATTAGCCCGATAGGACTAGACCGCACTAGCCCCATACCTCTCGAGGATTCTTTGGCGCAGATCGGCCAACACCTCGGCCACTTCTGTGCCTTCAACGAGGCGGGCATCCGCCCCCAGACGAAGCAGGAGGCGCGCCGCCACCGAGGGATCGGCGGCACTGAAGCGGATAACGACCTCTTCTTCGTCTTCGCTGACGATCTCGACCGGGTAGTACTCGGTGACCCACCGTGCTCGGGCAGAGAGCCGGATGATGGCCCGCACATCCTCTTCCCCCGGGGTGTAATTGACGACGGGATCGGGTTGGCGCTCAGGTGCCTCGAAGGTCTCGTCGGTCAGCTCCGCAGCTCGGATGCGATCCACCCGGAAGACTCGCTCCGCGTTGGCCAGGCGGCAGAAACCGGTTACATACCAGTTACCCAGAGTGGTGAAAACTGACCACGGTTCGATGTCTC
>JAOTWH010000102.1 GCA_029863035.1 Acidimicrobiia bacterium
GGCGTTGTGACCTCAGGGTCGACGCCAGCGGCACTCCCTTCATGTTGGAGATCAACCCGAACTGTGGGGTGTATTTCCCTGAGGCCGACTACGGAGGGGCCGACCTGTGCTTGGCCAACGATCCTGCTGGCCACGAAGGCTTCACCCGGCACCTGGTTGAGGCTGCGCTGCAACGCCATAGTCGGTCTAAAGGCTGACTGCGCGGGACATCGACCCCTCAACCCTTGATCACTCCCAGCGGAACCAGCCTGGCCACCTTGGCCGACAGCCCGGCCCGGTCGACCACGTCGACCACCTCGTCGACGTCCTTGTAGGCGTCTGGCTGTTCTTCGGCCAGGCCTCGCCAGCCCTTGGACCGAGCCAGGATGCCTGCCGCCGCGAGTTCAGCGCCGATGTCGCGTCCTTTGGTTGCCTTGACCGACGCCTTTCGGCTCATGGCGCGACCCGCCCCGTGACATGACGATCCGAATGTCCGTTCCATGGCGCCGGGTCTCCCCGCCAGCACCCATGACGCCCTGCCCATGTCGCCGGGTATCAACACGGGCTGGCCAACGTCTCGGTAGGGCTCGGGTACTTCGGGATGTCCGGGAGGGAAGGCCCTGGTTGCCCCCTTGCGATGGACCAGGACCTGTTTGGTGGCACCGTCGATCGTGTGTTCCTCGAGCTTGGCCGTGTTGTGCGCCACGTCGTAGACCAGTTCCATGCCCAGCTCCTGCCACGGTCTGCCCAGCGCGGCCTCGAAAGCCTGGCGCGCTTGCCACATCAGAAGCTGGCGATTGCACCAGCCGAAGTTGGCCGCAGCAGCCATCGCTCCCAGGTAATGCCGGCCCTCCTTCGATTCGATGGGGGCACATGCCAACTGCTGGTCTGGTAGATCGATGCCGTGTCGTGCCGGGCTGTCGCGCAGAGCCCGCAATGAGTCGTCGCACACCTGGTAGCCAAGCCCCCGCGAGCCAGAGTGGATCATCACCACCACTTGACCCTCGGCGAGCCCCATCGCTGCGGCCGCGGTCGTCTCCTCGATCCGCTGCACTGCCTGGATCTCCACGAAGTGGTTACCCGACCCAAGTGAACCGCACTGTCCCTGTCCTCTCTTGTGGGCCCGTTCGGAAACGAAGTCTGGTTCGGCCCCATCGAGTCTTCCTCTGGCCTCGGTGAAGTCGATGTCGCGGTCGGTAGCCAGTCCCTTGCCAACGAGATACGAAGGCCCCTGGGCCATCAGTTGATCGAGCTCGCCGTCGCCGAAATGGTGCTTGCTGCCTTGCCCCAAGCCGAGCGGGATATGGGCGAACAAAGAATCGACCAGCTCACGCAGCTGCGGCGCGATGTCGTCTGCCGACAGGTCGGTGCGAATGAGCCGCACTCCACAGTTGATGTCATATCCCACCCCTCCGGGCGAGACCACCCCTCCCGCGGCCGGGTCGGTGGCGCACACTCCGCCGATGGCGAACCCGTACCCCCAATGGATGTCGGGCATGGCCAGGCTGGCCATCTGAATTCCTGGAAGGAAGGCGACGTTGGCCACCTGCTCGGGGGCTCGGTCGCTCACCACCTGAGCGATGAGCCGGGGCGATGAGTAGATGAGCCCGTCAACCAGCATCCCCTTCTTGTATGAGCGCGGTATCCGCCAGACGGTCTCTTCGACCCGCTCCAGAGCGCCCTCGAAGGTTCTTCCGCTCATCACACGTCCAAGATCAGCTCGGCGTCCCAGCCCTCTTCGGTATGGCGCACGTTGGCGGCGTGGTAGGTGATCGCCTTGACCTCCCGCGGTGAGCCGTGCAGGTTGGGGTCCAGCGCCCGCGCCGTTGCCGTAGCAGAGGCCCTGCCGTCGCCGACGTTGAACACGAAGTCACCGAGGACCACTGCTTCGGATTCGAAGGTGAAGAGCAGCTCCGACAGCATGTCGACCAATAGAAAGGTCAGGTTGTCGCCCGACACCTCGAAGCTCAGCGTTTCCCCGTTTCCCACGATGGGGTCGGCCACGAGCAACGAGAACAGGCCACGGGCGGCGGCTGCGAATAGCTCGTTGAGGCTCTGCGCGCTAACTCTGAGCCCAACATCGGCGGTGTGCTCGAACGTTTCGTACATCCCCTCAACCGTACGTCACTCAGGCCTGGTGCCAAGGGGAGAACGACCCGATCTGGGGGATCGATCGACCTAGTACTGGTCGGGTACGAACGTCTGATCCGAGATCGGTGGTCGCACGTAGGCACCGGTGTCCTGGCGTGGCGGCAGGTCGATCTCGGGCCGGGTCACGTCCTCATAGGGGATCATGCTGAGCAGGTGGTTGATGCAGTTGAGCCGCGCCCTCCGCTTGTCGTCGGCGTCAACGACGTACCAGGGCGCTTGTTTGATGTCGGTGTGAGCGAACATCTCGTCCTTGGCCTTGGAGTATTCGAGCCAACGCCTACGTGATTCCACGTCCATGTCGCTCAGTTTCCAACGCTTCTTGGGGTCCTTGATGCGGGCCTGGAAGCGTTGCTCCTGAACTTCGTCGCTCACCGAGAACCAATACTTGATGAGGATGATCCCTGAGCGCACCAGCATCCGCTCGAACTCAGGGCAAGACCGCATGAACTCCTGGTACTCCTCGTCGGTGCAGAAACCCATCACCCGCTCCACCCCGGCGCGGTTGTACCAGCTCCTGTCGAACAGGACCATCTCGCCTGCCGCCGGCAAATGGGGCACATAGCGCTGGAAGTACCACTGGGTCTTCTCCTTTTCGGTGGGGGTGCCCAGTGCGACGGTTCGGGCTATGCGGGGGTTGAGACGTTCCGCGATGCGCTTGATGACGCCGCCCTTGCCTGCGGCATCGCGTCCCTCGAAGACGACGACCACCTTGAGGTTCTGCTGCTTGATCCATGCCTGGAGCTTGGCGAGCTCGATCTGCATTCGCGCCAGCTCTTCCTCGTAGAAGCTGGCTTTGAGCTTGCCCTTGCTGTTGACCTCAGTTTGGAGCTGGTTCATAGAGCCGAACCTACTGGAAACTCGGCGCGGTCGCGCTGGCGCGGTTGCTGATCAGTGTCGCCGCCGCAGCAGCAAGGAACAGGACCCCGACGATCATCATCGGCAAGTCGTAGCCGTCGACGCCATCCCTCAGCGCCCCGATGGCGCCAGTGCCTGCCGCGCCGGCGATGGCCGTGATGGACCACTGCGCTCCCATGATGGAACCGAACCCCGGCCCCGAGTACCAACCGCCCATGATCACAGCTCGCAGCGGTAGCAGCATCCCGAGCAGCAGCCCGAACAGGACGAAGTGGCCTCCCAGCTGCCAGTTGCGGGTGCCGTCGACCATCATGAACACGGCGATCGCCTGTAGACCGAGCACAACGGTGTTTATCCGCGTTCCGCCAAGGCGTTGCGCCAGGTAGGGCGCGGCCCAGCGTCCGGGGAAGGACAGCAGTCCGGCTACGGCCGCCCAGGCGGACACCTTTCCTACAGAGAAGCCGGCTTCCTCGAAGACGGCGATCCGGTGGAAGAAGACGGCCTGCAGGCTGCCGAACATGAGGAAGGTCGCCACCGTGAACCACACGAACCTGCTGTCGCGCCGCAGGTGGTGGAAGGTGGATCGGGCGCTGGGTCGCTCTGATTGCCTTTCGACGGCCGGTCGACTCGGCAGCACGAAGAGTGCGATAGTGAGGCCGAATCCGGCCACGATGGCAGCAAGCACTACCGAGGTAGTGCGCCATTCCCAGCGGTCCACCAGCCATGAGGTCAAGGGAATGAAGATCGGCCCGGACAATCCACCGAGAACTGTCAGAGTGGCCACGGCACGAGCACGGTGGCGGGCTCCGAACCATTGGTCGATCGCCACATAGGCCGGCTCATAGAACACCATCGTTCCGCCGGGACCGATCAGAAACCATGAGACGGCCATTATCTGCCACGGTTCCTGCGCAGCCCCAAAGCCGATGAGACCGAGTGCACCCAGGATCGACCCGAGGGCGACAATGGAGCGGACTCCGTGACGGTCGGCGTGGCGCCCGATCCAGAATGCCATGCCGCCACCTATCAGTACCGATCCGCCGTAGGCGACCGACAGGGTGGTGGTAGAGAACTCGGAGCCCGCCGCCTCCTTGGTCAGCAGCACCGAGAACGCGTACAGCAGGGCGCCGAAACCGACGACAACGGTGGTCGAGATGCCGAGCACCCACGACCAGCGCCACTCATTGTCCACCGGGCCATTGTCCATCGAGAAACGGTAACGGTCGTTGGTCCCGTTGCGGCTCACGCGCAGGGGACGGCACCGTGAGCACCGTCCCCGTTCCGCGTTGGATGTCTAGAAGTAAGCCAGTTCTTTGCCGGCCTCGGCATAGAGGCCCAGCCTGTGCTCCATCGCCTCTCCCGTGAAGAAGGTCTCGAAGCGGAAGCCCTCCGCTACGAACAACCCCTTGTCCATCAGCGTGATGAAGTCGTCGCGGTTGACTATGTCCCACAGGACCTTCATGTCGCCGCGCACGATCATCATTCCGTCGTTGATCTGCATCAGAACGATCGGCTCATCGACCGTTCCCTCAGCGGACAGCTTCCCGAAGTACATCCTCAGATCTGCCAGCACTTCCAGGGCCTTGACCTCGCGTCCGGCGATGGGCCGAGTCCACTTGAAAACGAGTGCGTAATCCATGTCACCCCCTTTCAACTCGCACTACAGAGACCATGCCAGGCGAAGCCACGACTTTGTAGAGCAAGAAGTCCCGGCGCGGTCCCCCAGATGGTGGCAATCGGCTCTAGTGGCCACCCGGCCGGTCGTGCCAGAATCAACGCGATGGCAAAAAGCGAACCGCGCCTCGAACCAGGCCATCCTCCATGGGAGCCGATCACCGGCGCCCGGGTGGGGGGGTTGGCCGGCGGCATCGTCGGGGTATTGGTCACGGTGGTGACTGCGATCTCCGGCCCCTGGCTGACACTGGGCGGAGCCGTTGTTGGTGGTGCAGTCGGTTACTGGTGGGCGAAGAGGGAGATGTTGGGCCGCTAGCTCTCTGGCCGCACCCCAGCCATCATCAGTCCGAGTTGTTCGACCGTCGCCTCGTCGCGGTCCACCTGGCCCACGATCTCACCTTCGTACATCACCGCGATGCGATCGGACAGAGCAAGGATCTCGTCCAGATCCTCCGAGGTGAGGATGGTCGCGGTGCCGTGAGCGCGTTGGTCCAACAGCACCTGGTGGATGTATTCGGTGGCGCCTATATCGACGCCACGGGTTGGCTGTGAGGCCAGCAGAACCCTCGGCTCCGACGAAAGCTCTCTTGCCAGTATCAGCTTTTGGATATTGCCGCCAGACAGGTTCTTCAGCGGCGTGTCCTGGGTTGGCGTCTTCACGTTGAAGGCCTCGATCATCTCGGCGGTACGGGCCTCGATGGCGGCGAAGTCGAGGAAGCCACGGTGCGCATATGGTTCCTTGCCGTGATCCAACAGGATGATGTTCTCGGCGACTGTGAAGTTCTTGATGGCGCCATCTCGCATCCGTTCCTCGGGAATGTAGGAAAGACCCACCTCGCGGCGCTGCCCCGGCCGGAGCGCGGTTACATCGACGTCGCCCATCATGATCTTTCCGCCGGTTGCAGGCCGCAGCCCGGATATGACCTCGGCTAGCTCTCGTTGGCCGTTGCCCGATACGCCGGCGATGCCAAGGATCTCCCCGCTTCGCACCTCGAGCGAAACGTCGTTGAGCGCCTCGGTACCCCTGTCTGACGTCGCCCGCAAACCCGAGATCGACATGCGCACCTCACCGATGTCGACCGGGTCCTTGTGTCGAGTCAGCACAACATCTCGCCCCACCATCATCTGCGCCAGCCCTTCCTTGGTGGCGCCCTCCTTGGGGACCGAGCCGACCAACTTGCCGTCTCGCAACACGGTGATGCGGTCGCTGATATCGAGCACCTCGTGCAGCTTGTGCGAGATGAATATCAACGCGTGGCCCTCGGCTGACATGCGACGCAGTGTGACGAACAGGTCATCGACCTCCTGGGGAGTCAACACCGCGGTCGGCTCGTCGAGCACAAGCAGCTCGGCCTCTCGATATAGCGCCTTGATGATCTCGACTCGCTGTTGTTCGCCAACGGCCAGCTGCCACACGTAGGCACCCGGGTGAACCTGCAGGCCGTAGGCCTGCGCCAACTCCTCGATGCGAGCCGTCACCCGGTCGAGGTCCATCAGCAGGCCGCGGGTCGTCGGACTGCCGAGGGCGACGTTCTCTGCAACGGTAAGGGTCGGCACCAGCATGAAGTGCTGGTGGATCATTCCGATGCCGGCCTCGATGGCATCGTTCGGGGTGCGGATGTTCATGACCTCGCCGTTGACCAATATCTCGCCCTCTTCTGGCTGGTAGAGCCCGTAGAGGACCTTCATCAGCGTGGATTTGCCCGCTCCGTTCTCTCCCAGCAGCGTGTGCACCTCACCGCGGCGCACATCGAAGTCGACCTTGTCGTTGGCGAGCACACCCGGAAAGCGCTTGGTTATGCCGCGCATCTCCAGGTCGATGCCGCGGGCCGGCGCTGCCTGCGCCGGCCCGCTTCCAACGTTGCGCTGAGTCAAGGTCTAGCCAACGCCAGTCGAGACCGATCCGTCCTTGATGCCGCTGATGGCGTCCTCGGCCAGGTCCTTAACGTCGCCCGGCAGGTCGTAGCCATCGTTGTACTCGATGACCTCGCCGCCGTTGTCCAGGTCGATTACGAACGACTGCCCGCCGAGGGTTCCGTCCTGGATGAGGTCAAGGATGTCCTGTAGGACGACTTCCCAGTGATAGACCTGAGAAGCAACCACGATGCTCGGAGCGAGTTCGGTCTGGTTGGCCTGGGTGCCGAACCACAAGGCACCGGCGCCTTCGGCAACGCCGATAGCTCCGACAACCATTTGAGCGGTCCCCGACAACACGTCGGCGCCCGACGCTATCTGGGCTTGCGCCGCTTCCGCCGCCAGCGCCACATCGCTGAATGATCCGATGTAGTTGACGTTGACCGTTGCGCCGCCGCTTTCGGCCCCGTTCTTGAACCCGTCCACGTAAAGGGCTGCGTCGCCTACTTCGATGGGTCCCACAACGCCGATCGTGCCGGACGACAGCGCTGCTGCCATGACGCCGAGCACGTAGCCGCCCTCATCGGATGCGGCCTCATATGCGAACACGTTGTCGAGGCCGAATGTGTCGCCGGCCGTTCCCCAGGCGAAGGCGGTGTCGGGGAAGTCGGGGGCTATCTCCTGGAGCGATCCTCCATATTGAGAGCCGTGCGCGATCACCAGGTCGTAGCCGTCATTGGCATAGGCCCGCAAAGTGTTGGCCGCGTCTTCCACCACGAACGTGCCGTCGGTCACAGCGATCTCGACCGCCTCGGCACCACCGTTCTCTTCCTGGATGACCTCGAGGGCCTCGACGATGCTCTGGCTGAAGGCCAGGTCGTTGGCAGCACTTGGTGCCACCACCGCGATCCGGAACGGATCGTCTGCGCTGCCGATGCCACCATCGTCACCGCATGCGGCTGCCACCAGCGCGAACGCGGTCAGTGCGGCCAGCAGTGCGATTCTTGGTTTCAATTTGTTCCTCCTCCTTTTCGGCTAAGCCGGTTATGAATCGAAATCTAATGATGCGATTCTGTGCCTGTTCGGGGCCAAAAGACCTCATGTACCCCTTTCGTAAGCCTTGGTGAGTGACGCCGGCTGTCTCTGGCGCTGTCCAACGATGACCAATGCCAGGATGGTGATAATGGCGGGTGCCATGGCGG
>JAOTWH010000103.1 GCA_029863035.1 Acidimicrobiia bacterium
GATGCCGACATGGCAGACGTGGTACGCCGCATCGCCGCCTTCTTCCGGGACGAGTCGTGCGGGCAGTGCGTCCCATGCCGGGTGGGAACCGTCCGCCAACAGGAAGCACTGGCCAGGCTCAATGGATCGTCGGCTGATCGCCAACTGATCGAAGACATCGCTCAGACCATGGCCGACGCCTCGATCTGCGGACTGGGCCACACCGCAGCCTCGGCCGTGCGCTCCGCGATCGACCTGGGGCTGGTGGGCTGATGGCTGTGCAAGTGGAACTGCCGAGACGGGCCATCGAGATCTCTATCGACGGTGCCAGGGTCCAGACTCTCGAGGGCTCGACCATCCTCGACGCGTGTCGCGCAGCGGACATCGATACGCCAACACTGTGCCACCTGAAGACACTCACACCGGTGAACGCCTGCCGGGCATGTGTGGTGGAAGTAGAAGGGTCCCGAACCTTGGTGCCCTCGTGCTCGCGCCAAGTGGAAGAGGCCATGGTGGTCCGCACCGACACCGAGCGAGTGGCCCACAGCCGCAAGATGGTGCTGGAGCTCCTCGCCTCATCCGCCGACATGTCGCTGGCCGACGACGTTGAGCGCTGGATTTCCGACTACGGCGCCGATCCCGGGCGTTTCGGTCCGCCTGCTTCGCCTAATGGTCGCACCGCCACTTCGGTTGGGCATCACGCTCCCCCGGATGGGGCTACCGCGGCGACTGTGGCGCAGCCGGTGAAGGTGCACGACGATCTCTACGTACGCGATTACTCAAAATGCATTCTGTGTTACAAGTGCGTCGAGGCCTGCGGGGTTGATGCCCAGAACACGTTCGCCATCGCAGTAGCGGGGCGGGGATTCGATGCCACCATCTCAACCGAGTTCGACACCCTCCTCACCGATTCGGCATGCGTCTACTGCGGCAACTGCATCGGGGTGTGCCCCACCGGCGCTTTGATGTTCAAGACCGAGTTCGACATGAGGGAGTCGGGTACCTGGGATGAGGAGTCCCAAACCATCACCGAGACCATCTGCACCTACTGCGGCGTCGGCTGCACCCTCGAGCTGCACGTGCAGGACAATGAGATTGTCCGTGTCATGTCTCCGCTCGACCACGACGTC
The DNA here is from genome assembly GCA_029863035.1 of Acidimicrobiia bacterium. The sequence goes on from JAOTWH010000103.1 coordinate 1,110, forward strand.
ACCAGCGGCCACCTCTGCATCAAAGGCAGATTCGGCTGGAAACATGTGCAAAACTGAGGTCCCCAGCTCCTAATCCCCCAGGCCCAGACAGCAGATCCGCCGCACCCCAATTTCTTCCACGGACTTCGATGACTAGTCCTTTAGCGTTTTTTTCAACCATCCCCAAGTTCTCACTCTGAGTGGCCGATAGCTAACCCATCGACGACAAAAGGAAGATGGGCATGATGGACAGATCACCAATTGGCGGCGTGCTTTGGCGCGTCCAAGCCACCACCTCAGGCCTGAGCTGGCGATCCCCAACGCGACGAGCTGTCGTGTCGGCATTCGCGGTAGCGCTCATGGTCTTCGCTGTTCTAGCTCCGACGCCGGCGAGCGCCGACAGCGGGGTTCTGAGCGGCGGATGGGAAACTTCGGCGGACGGTGATCAGGAAACATCGATGGTCGTCGCCAAGATCATCGGCGCCACGCCGTTCTGGTTGGAAGGGAGCGCCGGTGGCGGCGTCGGCGTTGCTTTGATCGACTCAGGCATCAGCCCGGTGGAAGGCCTCCTCACCTCGGGCAAGGTCATCAACGGGCCTGACCTCTCCTTCGAGTCGCAGGATCCGGCTCTGATGCACTTGGACTCGTTCGGCCATGGAACTCACCTCGCCGGAATAATCGCTGGGCGCAGCACTGCGGCTCCATCTAGTTTGTCGACCAAGAAGGCCGCCAAGCGTCACTTCCTCGGCGTTGCACCCGATGCTCACATCGTGAACGTGAAGGTCGCAGACCGCAACGGCGCCACCGACGTTTCCCAGGTGATCGCTGCTATCGACTGGGTTGTGCAACACCGCAACGACAAAGACATGAACATTCGAGTGATCAGCCTGTCCTTCGGTACCGACGGCACCCAGAGCTACCTCGTAGACCCGCTGGCCTTCGCCGTGGAGCAGGCCTGGCAGAACGGGATCGTGGTGGTGGTGGCGGCCGGTAATGACGGTCTTGGTTCACCGCTGCGAAACCCTGCCTTGGATCCGTTCGTGATCGCGGTGGGAGCATCCGACGGCAAGGGCACGATCAGGACGGTCGACGACCGGGTAGCGGGGTTCTCGAGCTGCGGCAGCTCGCAGCGCCACGTCGATGTGGTTGCTCCCGGCAAATCGATCGTGAGCCTGTTGGCCCCCGGCTCCGACGCCGAGCTGAACCACCCAGCTGCGATCCGGAACGGCGATATCGTTGGCAGTGGGACGTCGCAGGCAGCGGCCTTCGTTTCGGGAGCTGCTGCGTTGATCATCGATCAGCGTCCTGGGATAACACCAGACCAGGTCAAGGCGCTGTTGATGGACACCGCCAAGCCGCTGCTCTCGAGCTCGAATCTGTGCCAGGGGGCTGGGCTCGTGAACTTGGCGGCGGCAGTGTCCACGCCAACTCCTTCTGCTACTCAAGTCATGGATACGTCGCTAGGTACCGGCTCGCTGGAAGCCGCCCGCGGCTCCTACCACCTGGAGCAAGACGGCGTCGTGCTCGAAGGCGAACAGGACATCTTCGGCAACTCGTGGGACGGCGCCAGCTGGTCATCGCTTTCTGCGGCTGGAGCTAGCTGGTCCGGTGGCGACTGGAACGGTGCCTCGTGGTCTGGTGCATCGTGGTCCGGCATGAGCTGGTCTGGCGCCTCTTGGTCCGGCGCATCGTGGTCCGGCATGAGCTGGTCTGGCGCCTCTTGGTCCGGTGCATCGTGGTCCGGCATGAGCTGGTCGGGAATGAGCTGGTCTTCAGACGTCTGGCTGGGACTGTCGTGGAACGGCCTCGCAGTCTTCTAGCCCAAACCGCCAAGACCCGACGCAAGGGCCGCCGTCTATCGGCGGCCCTTGCATTTTCCCACAAGGTGGGGCCGTCCGCGACCGATACCCCTAGTAGCCAACCGAACCCTTTCTAGGAGGGGAGTCAGTCGATGGGTGAGCAGCCCATGCGCGAGAAGAAACGCCGCATCAGCGCGCCCAACCGCGTCTGGCTGCTGACGGCGGCCACCTTCACGATTGCCATCGGCATCACCGTGGGAGTCGCATCGATAGACCCGATCAACGCACCCGTCAGGCTCCGCTGGTGGATGCTGGCCCCGATCGTGTACCTCAGCGAGCTCACGGTTGTTCATCTGCGGTTCCGCCGCGACGCACACTCGTTCTCCATGAGCGAACTGCCCCTGGTCGCCGGACTCTTCTTCGCCAGTCCCGTTGAGCTGCTCGTGGCACAGTTCGTCGGAAACGCTGCGGCATTGGCTTTCAACCGACGACAGCCTCCCGTGAAGCTGGCCTTCAACCTCAGCCAGTTCAGCCTGCAGGCCGGGGTCGCCATTCTCATCTTCCGCGGCGTCGTTGCCTTGGGTGCCCCCAACGAGTGGCCCGGTTGGGTCGCCGCCCTGGCCGCCACGATGGCGGCGCTCGCATTGGCGACCGGGCTCATCAGCATCGTCATTCGGCTTTCGGGCGGTCGGCTCAACCGAACCGAAATGCTCCAAGTTCTAGGCCTCAGCGCGATAGCCGCCACCATGAACACCACACTGGCCCTCATCGGTATCCACCTGGTATGGGCGACGCCGTCGACAGCATGGTTGGCCATCGTGCCTCCCATCGTTCTCTTCATGGCCTACCGCGCCTACATGTCGCAACGCGAAGAACGCTCCCGCCTCGAGTCGCTGTATCGAGCGATGCGCTCCCTTCACGAGGCCGGCCACATCGAGTCAGCCTTGGTAGGCGCCACAAGAGAGGCGACCGACATGTTCGAAGCTGAGTTCTCAGAGATCTTGTTGCTGCCAGATAATCCATCGCAGCCGGCCTATCGCACCGCCGTGACCGGAACTGGAGACGAGATCGCCATGGAACCGATCACCCGGCGAGAAGCTTCGTCCCTCCTGGCCCGCGTCAAGCCTGGCGCCTCCATGCTGTTAAAGGGCACCGAAGAAGACCGCATCCGCCCCCATGGCGAGCTACCGGAGATCGAAGATTGCATGATCGCCCACGTCAGAGGGGGCCCGGACGTCGAAGGGGTCTTCGTGGTGGCTAACCGCCTGGGCGACATCAGCCAATTCATGATGCCCGACGTGAAGCTCCTCGAGACATTCGCCAGCCAGGTGAGTACCACCCTTGTAAACGGACAACTCGCCGACTCGCTGGCTCAGCTCACCGAGCTAAAGGATGAGCTCAAGCATCAAGCGCTACACGATTCGCTAACGGAGCTCGCCAATCGCACGCTCTTCACTGAGCGGTTGGAACAAGCTCTGGCCCGGACCAGGCTGACCGGACATCCGCTGGCAGTGCTCTTTCTCGATCTCGACGATTTCAAGACCGTGAACGACAGCCTCGGCCATGAGGCGGGCGATCATCTTCTCCAAGCCGTGGCGCAGCGTATCCGGGCGGCAACCCGGCCCAAGGACACTGTTGCTCGCTTCGGTGGGGACGAGTTCGCCATCCTCCTCGAGGAGCTGCCCACCGGACAGCACGCGATCGACGCTGCGGAGCGCATCGTTAACACGCTGGCGGTTCCCTTCCGGCTGGGCGATCGCGATCTGTCATCGCAGGCCAGTATCGGCGTTGCGATCACAATGGGCGATGCAGAACCGGAGCAGCTGCTGCGCGACGCCGACGTTGCCATGTACGCCGTGAAGCGAGACAGGAAAGGCACCTTCCGAGTCTTCGAGCCGCACATGCGTGAAGAGATGACTCACCGCCTCGAGCTTCGAGCCGACCTGGCGGCCGCTGTCGAGCGAGGCGACCTGACAGTCCACTATCAGCCGATCATCGAACTCGGGAGCAGCCACATCGCGGGGGTAGAAGCGCTGGTCCGATGGCGTCACCCAGAGAGAGGACTGGTGCAACCGGCAGACTTCATTCCCTTCGCCGAGGAGACAGGCCTGATCATCCCACTCGGACAATGGGTGCTCGACGAGGCGTGTCGTCAAGCAAGGGAGTGGCAGGCCCAGACCGGGCGCCGGCTCGGCATGTCGGTGAACCTGTCGCCGAGCCAACTACAAGACCCGGGGTTCGTTAGCGACGTCGCCGCGGCTCTCGAACGTCACCAGCTGGAGCCTCAGCGGCTCACGCTCGAGATCACCGAGAACGTGCTGATGCACACTTCGATGGAGCGGCTCGACCAGATCAAGGCCCTCGGCGTCTCCCTCGCCATCGACGACTTCGGAACTGGCTACTCGTCTCTCAGCTATCTCGACCGGCTTCCGATCGACATAATCAAGGTCGACCAATCCTTCGTGGCGCGCATCGGTGTCGACGAACATGCTCCGCTGGTGCGGGCAGTTGTGCAGCTAGGCGACTCACTCGGACTGCGCACCATCGTTGAGGGCATCGAGACCATGGAGCAGCTCCAGGCACTGCGCGAGCTGGGGGTCACCAGCGGCCAAGGGTTCTATCTGGCTATGCCTATGGAAGCCGAGGAGCTCGAGGCATTGGTGATGGATGCACAGGGCCAAGCCGAGATAGTGCCGGACCTGCCATCTAACGTCGTAAGGCTGCGAAGGGCTTCAGGGGACGACGGCCCCTGACAACCGTGCATCACAAGCCGAATCGTTACGGATAGAGCTGGACGTCGGTGCCGGCCATCACATCGACGAAGGTCAGGTACTCCACGACCTTCACATCCGGAAACGCCAGGTCTGTCTTGGCCACCCGGAAGCGATCCATCGACGGCGCACATGCATAGAACTTCGCCCCTAGACCTTGCAGCTCCCTGAGCTTCTCATGGGGGGAAACGTGTCCCGCCCGCTCCAGTCCGCGACGTGCGAAGGGGCTGAACATGCGACGCCACCATCCCTTGAGATGAGGCGTGAACCGCCTTTCGAGCACCCGCACCGCCGGACCCTGAAAGTAGATGTAGACGTTCTCTCCCTCCAGAGCGCCCGCCAGGGCGAAACCGAGCGGAGAGAGCAACTCTTCTAGGCCGGGGTCTGACACGATGAGGGCCATGCTTTTCCCACTCGGCGTTACGTCCGACTTACGGATGAGAAAGCGGTCGAACCCGTCTGCCTCCACTATCTCGATCAGCTGATGCCCCGTGGCCTCGGCCCACGACGTGATGTCGCTGCGGATGGCGTTGTCTTGTTCTGCCACCACCTCCAGCACCTCGCCCGGCTCCTTGTCCGACAGAGCACGGTTGATCTCGTAGACGATGAACGTCGTAATGGTCTTGCCACGAACATTTATGGTTTGATCGATCATCCCAAACCTCCCAGAGCCATCTTCCACTTCGTCGATGTGCTGAGGGCAGAGGCGAAGGACTCAATAACGGAGACCATCCAGTTCTTGGGGGGTGTTGATGCTGCCTGCCCACTTAGCCGGGACTGGAACGGCCTTTGCCAAATTGTCCAGAAGGACCTGCATCGATAGCTCGCCAGCCGCGATCAAGTCGTGGACTTGCGATGCCACCGATCGTCGATACACAGCGAACAGTGGCTGCCAACCCCCGGCATCCCGAAAGGCCACTGCGTGCCCGGGCACCGCCATTAGCAACGCCACCCACCCCGGATCGACAAAAGCCATATCGCATGAAACAAGCAGCAGCTCTTCGTCATCGACGTCGCCCAGTGCTGTGACCAAACCTCCCATCGGCCCGAGGCCCGGCTCGTCGTCTGAGATAGTGCGTAAACCGAGGTCGAGGTACTTGTCGTCAACATCCGCCACGACAGTGGTCGAGGACACAACCGAGGTCAGGGCTTGCGCCACGCGCGCAATCAACGGTTGGCCTGCCAGCTCGGCGCGGGCCTTGTCGGACCCGAAGCGGATGCTCTTTCCCCCGGCCAGGATGTAGAGCGGGATCACCGCTCTAGGGGGATCTCGTCGTATGGAGCACCGTGGCCCTCGCCCCGCATTGTGCCGATGGCATGGGGCAGCAGATCGATGAGAGCTTCCAGGCTCTCGACCGCGCCCTTCTCGGAGCCCGGGAGATTGATCACCAGGGAACCCCGCACCGTTCCCGCCAAACCTCGCGACAGATAGGCCTTGGGACTCGACTGGGCGCCCCTGGCCCTTGCCAACTCCATGAGTCCGGGGTGATCGCGCTCCAATACGGCGTGGGTGGCCTCGGGGGTGACGTCGCGCGGTCCCAGGCCGGTCCCACCCGTGGTGAGAATCAGCTCGGGTGCGGGGACACCCTCGGCCCAGTCCACAATCTGATCGGAGACGGCAACAACATCATCTGGCACAACGGCCGTCGTGAACTTGGTCGCTTCGAGGCGGGCCTCAAGCAAGGCCACCAAGGCCGGGCCGGCGGTGTCTTCGGCTGCACCCTGGAAACACCTGTCGGAAACGGTGAGGACGGCGAAGGTGATCGGCTCGGTCACTAGGGAGCGTTCCACTCGCCGCTGCGTCCACCGCTCTTGTGGAGCAAACGCACCTCTTCCACCACCATCCCCTTGTCGACCGCCTTGCCCATGTCGTAGACGGTGAGCGCGGCAACCGACACTGCCGTTAACGCCTCCATCTCCACCCCGGTGCGAGCGGTGGCCCGCACAGTTGCCTTCACCATGACGAACGGCCGCTCGACCCATGCCTCAACATCGACGTGGTCGAGCGGCAGCGGATGGCACAGCGGGATCAGCTCGGCGG
>JAOTWH010000104.1 GCA_029863035.1 Acidimicrobiia bacterium
ACCAGGGCATCAGCTGCCTGGGCTCTGTGGCATATCCCATGCGCCGGATCGAACCGGAAGAAGACCATCCCGGAATCGACGAAGCGGACTTCCGCAAAGGCGTCGATCGCGTTCTGGCCGCTGGGTTCCCCGCCATGCGCTCCTCCGACGATGCTTGGGAACCGTTTGTCGCGCTGCGATCCCGATATGCACCCCGCGCCTACCAACTCGCCTACTGGACGATCGCGGCACCCGCACCATGGAGTGGCGAACGCGATGGGTTCCCGGGCCTGGTCGCTTGGCCCGACGCTCCCGAGGGCTGGGCGCTGGGCTGAGAGCTGCCGAGAGCACCGATCTGGGATGGAATCTGGCTGTGAGTAGCAAAGCTTGCGCAAACGGCCTTTTGCCCCTGGCGCGGCCGTGCTGTGTCGAGCCAACTTCTTGGTAGACAGCTCGCCTGCGAGCTGAAGGGAGGATTCATGAAGAAGTGGCTGATCGTGGCCCTGTTGGCGGCGGGAGCCGTCGGCCTGATGCGACTGGCGGACCGTCGGCGGGTCGAAGGCAGCAGCCGCCCTACGATTTGGGACAAGCTCGGAGCCCAAATGGAGGAGATGCCCGAGGACTTCCCACCTCGGGTGATGTTCGACAATGTGGCCGAAACCAATGAGACGACAAAGAGGATTGTCGAGCTTCTCGAGAAGGGTGACCATTCCGTCGAGGAGGAGGCCGAACTGGTAACGGCTGCTCACGATGGGCAAGGGGCCAAGGACTGACTTGAGCAGCCCTGCGGATGCCGCCCGGGAGGGCACCTCACCCAGGAAACAGAACACGATTATCGTCGGCGCTGGGATCGCCGGGCTGGCGTGCGCCCGGCGCCTCCACGACGCGAATCGCCCGTTTCTCATCATCTCGGAGCGCGTCGGCGGCCGAATCCACCAGTCTGGCGACGGCGCAGTCAACCTGGGCGCCTATTACGTGAGGGCCGACTACACCAACGTCAACCGGCACGTTGACCTCGGGCGTCGCATCGATCGGCTGTCGGTCCAACGCCACGACGCGGGCAACACTTACGGCCTTTGGAACGGCCGTCTCCTCCTCCACCTGCCTCAAGCGGTCCGCTTTCTCCGGCTCCTCATCCGATTTCGGCGACACTACGACCACCTCAAGCAACGCTGTTCGATCGCAGGACAGGCCGCGGCAATCCGGTCCGATCCCTGGCTGGAGCAGCTGTACCACCAGCCTGCGCCTGATTTCGTCGATCAGCATCGGCTGGGCGAACTCGCCCGTTGGTATCTGGCACCGGGACTCCATGGCACTGTTTTCGCGAGCCTCCAAGACATCACTGCCTTCGCACTTCTGCTCGGTGCTCTCCCTGTCCTCATACCGGCCCACGAGTTCACTCTCCGGCTCGATCGACTGGCCGATGGATTCGCCGGAACCATCGTTGCCGACACCGTGAACCGAATCAGTGCCCAGCGAGCCGGCTACCGCGTTGAGACGCTGGCCAGCGGAACATTCATTGCAGACCAGGTCGTGATCGCCACCCCGACCGACGCGGCCAAGAAGCTGCTCGGCCTATCAGCCGGCAAGCAGCCGGTAGCTGCCCATATGTTCCAAGTCGCCGGACCGCTCCGCGACCCATACGACCAAGCCGACTTCCACCTGTTCGCCGAGGATGACGCCACCCTGGCTATCGCCCAACAAGCTGACGGTTCGGTTCTGTTCTGCTCTCGACAAGACCATCCCGACTTCGGCCTTTACTTCAAGGCCTGGCGAGTGATGGACCACAAGCACTGGAACCCGGCCTTCAACCTCATCGGCGATGACATCCTCGAGTGCGAACAGGGACCCAACCTGTTCTTGATCGGCGACCACAACATCGTCGGTCTCGAAGATGCGTACCTCACCGGCCTCTTTGCCGCCAACCAGATCATCGCCCGCACCCGGGCTCCGGAGCCTGCGCCTACGGGGCGACCCATGGTCGCTTCAAAACAACCCGCCTAACACAGCTCGTTTACCCGATGGCTCAGCTACGGTTCCACTTCGGCATGCTCACCGTGTCGACGTCGCTCGTCGCATCACGCACCTGGAGGTATCGGTGACCACTATCGCGTGCTCACACATCCCACAGGATCAGAAACCACTTCCGGCCTCGGTGGAGGGCTGCGTTGACTGCCTGGCTTCGGGCCGCACAGATTGGGTCCATCTCCGCATCTGCCAGGAATGCGACCACGTCGCTTGCTGCGACAACTCCCCCAACCGCCACGCCACCGCCCACTTCCACGCTTCAGGACACCCCCTCATCCGATCCCTGGAGCCAGGAGAGGACTGGTGGGCGTGCTATGTCGACGACGTCATCTTCGAGATCGAAGGAAACGACGTCACCTAATTCGTTGCCGCAGACTCAGACGATTCATCCTCTGCAAACACGCAGCGGTATCGACGACCACCGTCGGTTCGGAACCGGCAAAGGGGGCGTCCGACCCTGGCGGCAAGTCGACAACTGCGCATACGCTGGAATGTGAACATCATGGGAGGTGATCGAGATGACAGGCGGCAAAATCGCTGCTCTCATCTTTGGGATTCTTGGAGTTCTGGTGGGGGCCGCTCTGATCGCGGGTGCCACCACGATCCTCACCGAGGACCGCGACGACGATGGCTTTTTCATTTCGGAGGGATACACATTCGCTCAGCCGTCTCATGCGATTGTGTCCGAGGACATCGAGATTCTGAGCGAGGCGCCGTCGTGGCTAATCGATCGAATAACCGATCCGGTCGACCTCCGGATCCAGGGCACCAGTGCCAGCGGTGAAGGCCTCTTCGTGGGTGTCGCCCCAACAACGGATGTAGCCAATTACCTGTCGGGGGTGGCCCATCACGAGGTGACCAGCCTTGATTTCGATGGCTCAACCATCGCGGGAGTCGACTACCGAAGCGTCGAGGGGACAGCCGTTCCGACCCGACCTGGAAGCCAAACGATGTGGGAGGTTTCTACCGAGGGTGCGGCGGTCCAGACCCTCGATTGGTCGCTCGAATCCGGGAGTTGGACGGTCGTCCTGATGAACGCCGATGGGTCTGCTGGAGTGGATGCCGATCTGGCCCTCGGAGCGAAGATCTCGAACATCGTCGCCATCTCGTGGATAGTGATGGCTATCGGGATCGTCTTTGTTCTGGGTGGTATGTACCTCGTGTATCGAGGAATTCGGCGCGCCAGTGTTCTCGAGGGCGGACCGCCCGTTCTGGACCTGCGCGACGAGGCTCCCCCGGTCGAGACCCCATCGGTCCCGAAGGAGACTGCAGACAAGAGCTAGCGGAGGCGTGCTGGGTCAACCGGCGCGCCGAAAAGGAGTTGGGTTGTGTTGACGTTCTTGATGTGGCTGGTGCTTCTAGTGGTGGCCTGGCCCCTGGCGCTCCTTGCGATCGTCCTCTACCCGATCGTGTGGCTCCTCAGCCTGCCTTTTCGACTGCTCGGCATCTCGGTAAAGGGTGTGTTCGATCTGGTGGGGGCGATCATCCGCCTCCCGGCACGGATGCTGCGCGGACCTTCAGCCGTCCGCTCCCAGTAGCCGTACCCCACAGCCTGGCTTCGCCAGGAGAGAGGAATGAGTCATGAGTGAAGAGAAGGTTTCCACCGAGACCATCGAGGTCAAAGGTGAGGAATTGCTCGCCAAGATCAAGGAGATCGTGCACGAAGGCAACGTGCGTCGCATCACCATCACCAGCGAAGAGGGCACCAAGCTGATCGAGATCCCCCTCACGCTGGGCGTGGTGGGCGCCGTCTTGCTGCCTGTGTTCACCGCCATCGGCGCCCTTGCGGCAATCGTTACGAAGTGCACCATCGAGATCGAGCGCGTCGAAGACAGCTGATCCCAAACGACCACCGACTTTTCGATGGCACCGAAACTGGCTGCGCAGCCCGCCTAAGGGGATAGCAACGTCGTTACTGTCAGATGGTGCGAAGCACGCAACGCATCAGCATCGTTGGCTGCCACGCCGAGGGCGAGGTGGGTGACGTGATCGTCGACGGAGTCGATCCGCCCCCGGGCGAAACGCTGTGGGAGCAATCACGATGGATCGCCCGAGACCAGACTCTGCGTAGGTTCGTGCTCAACGAGCCCAGGGGCGGAGTGTTCCGCCACGTGAACCTGCTGGTCCCGCCCAAACACCCTGAGGCAGATATGGGCTTCATCATCATGGAACCCGAGCACACCCCTCCCATGTCGGGGTCGAATTCGATCTGCGTGGCGACCGTTTTGCTAGACACCGGCAGACTCCCGATGACGGAGCCTGAAACACGATTGACTCTGGAGGCGCCGGGTGGCCTGGTGAGAGTTACGGCAACGTGCCGCAACGGCAAGGCCGAGAGGATCACTGTCACCAACGTTCCGAGCTTCGCTTCGAAGCTCGGAATGCCGCTCGAGGTTGAAGGCTTCGAGACCATCACCGTGGATACCGCCTACGGCGGCGACAGCTTCGTCCTGGTGAACGCAGCGGATCTGGGATTCGAAATCGTCCCCGACGAGGCTCGCGAGCTGGTGGAGGTCGGAAGACGGATCACGCGAGCGGCCAATGACCAGATCGGTTTCCACCACCCGACCAACCCGGATTGGGCTCACATCTCGTTCTGTCAGATCGCCGGACCGCTGGGGCGCGACGAGAGCCGCCAGGCGTACATCATGCGCAACACGGTGGTGGTCGACCCAGGCAAACTGGACAGGTCACCAACCGGCACGGGCTTGTCGGCTCGGATGGCCGCCTTGTGGACAGAGGGCAAGATGGCAGTCGGCGACAAACTCATAATGACCTCGATAATCGACTCGACGTTCGAAGGCACGATCCTCGAAACCTGCGAGGTCGGCGATACCCCAGGCATCGTTCCGACGATATCTGGGCGAGCATGGATCACCGGAACATCGGAACTAACGCTTCACCCGGACGATCCGTGGCCACAGGGTTACCGGGTGGCCGACACCTGGCCGGTGATGCCTGGTTAGGTCTCCCAGGAACGCGCCTCCTCGCCAAGAAAGTCCTGATGTCTGCGTTGGTTTGTGCCGATGAATCAGGGCATGAATGCCACGATCGACGTCGAACGGCTCGACGTGATGGACTTCATGGTGACCCTCACCGACGACTCGGGGCCGACACAGCACTCTGTGATCGCCACGTACGAGGACCACGAGGCCTACGCGCCGGACCTACCGATTGAACGAATCGTCGAAGAGGCGTTCCGCTTCCTGCTCGATCGCCAACCTCACTCACTGATCAAGGGGCACTTCGCGCTCCAGGATCTTGCGAGGATGTTCGTCGACTTTGACTTCGAGATGAAGCGGCGCCTCAGCGCCGAGTAGCCGCCCGGGCATAGCACGGGGGCGCCCTGTGGGCTGCGCGCCGTGGGTCCAAAGGTGCTAGCCCGATTCTCGATGGCCGGGGCGGCTGACAATCGCGGCCCCCTCTACTCACCGGACGCTCCCGAAGGCTGGTCGGTCGGCTAGGTCTAGTCGCCGGGCCGTCGATCAGTTGGACGAACTGGTGCTAGCCGTGCAGCGCGAGCAGGCTGTCGAGCCCTTCCTGCACCGCGACCGGGTCCGTGATCCGGTACCAGGGTCCCTCGTAGATCTTGTCATCGGCCGTGATGAGGAAACCCGTGGGCTGGCCGAACACCTTGTATTGGTCCCACAGACCTTCGTCGTAGCCCCAGGCGATTCGATCGAGGCCTAGTCGGTCTGCTTCCTTTCGACTTTCCTCCAAGTTGCTGCGCCCCGCTATGCCCACGAAAGAGACATCTGGGTACTGGGAAGCGATCTGTTCGAGAACGGGCAACTCCCGTTGACAGGTCAGTCACCACTCAGCCCAGAAGACAAGGTAGATCGGATCCTCGGATTCCGATAGGACGAACTGACCCTCCCGGTTCTGCAAATCCAAGGTGAAGTCGGGAGCCGCCTCCCCCTCGAAGTCCGTCGCCATGCCAAGTGGAGCGCTCGGCGCGGATGACGATGCGGTCGTGGCCGGCGGAGAGCTCACCGAGGTGGGCTCGCTAGCTCCGCCGCCGCAAGCAGCAGCGAACAGGGCGAAGCCCAATAGGAGGGGAGTGGGGCGCATCTCGTCACCATAACGGTGCACTCCCGCAGGAGGTTCCCGCAAGGCAGCGCTCCAACGTCGCGGGGGTGGGCGCTGCAGGGATCGAACCTGCGACCTCTGTCGTGTGAAGGCATATCCGAGAGCCGCTGACCAGGGCTGTGCTGCATTCACCAGGAATCGCATGGTTTCTCATACCCGTGGAGTCCCTCAGGGTCCCGGAGTGTCCCCCCGTTGTGTTGGGATTACGTTGGGATTGTGGGCGTACCACGTTCACGCCTGCCGGTGCCGGTGGTGACACCATCGTCATGGGCAACGAGAACTCGATCCCGCTCGCCGGGTTCATCTACCTTCCCTAGCTCTCACCTTGGTACACGCCGGACGGCGCCGGGACTCCGGCGTCGTCGGCGCGCTGCGAACACTTGAGACGAAGCGACCGAGGTCCTCTGTCGACCGCCGGTCGCCCCAACAGGCCCTCGTCTCCCCCAATCCTTCGCCGCGACTATCTAGGGAAGGGCTCCCCCGTGGGCGCCATCAACGGGGAGCGAAGGTCGAGGGACCCACACAAGTGCCCTCTGCCGTGTGAAGGCCAACGACTGAGAACGTTTCGCCAGATTCGTCGATCACCGGTCGACCATTTCGAGTCCTCGGCATTCCGCTTGAGTTGACTGTGTTCGCGGTGTCTCCCGGCTGGATGGGGTTACGGAGTTGCGCCAAACTCCTCCCACACGTACTCATCTGGGTATGGCCACATCACCGTGTTGCCGGTCCCGAGACCTTCGTCGTTGTACCCGGCGATGGAGACACCGATCAACTCGAACGGTTCGCCAACGGCATTGGTGCCCTCCCAAGTCCACAGCGACCCGCCCTGGCTTCCGTCCTCGCACACCCAGTTGTGCCACTCAGTCGTTACCGCGTTGACCCGGCCGCCGAACAACGTGTTACGCCACCCGGCGATCGTTTCGATCTCCCCGTAGGCCAGGTCGTGCGTGGTAGCTCCCGGGGCGAAATACTGGCTGAGCATGTCCAGGACCTCGTCCTCCGTTCCGAATGCGCTCGGGTCGCTGACGATCTCCCCAATGGCGTCGATGGTGGCACTCGACTTTTCGAATCTCTCATCGGCCGTCGCCTGCTGAGCTAGGAGCAAGTCTCTCTCGGCGGCAACGGCCGAGAGCTCCTGCTCCGCGGCGGTGAGCGCGGCCTCCAACGTCTGGTACTCATCTGTCGAGGTCGGATCACTCGAGCACGCCATGAGCACGAGGCCTGGAACCATCCCCAAGATCATGACCAACCGCATGACTACCTCCCTTGGCCACTCCACGACAAGGAGACCCCATGCCAGCGACGCCTAACAGGGTCATAGGCCCCATCTCGAGCCCCGACTAAGAAAGGGCTGCCTGGTGGGTGCTACTGGGATCGAACCAGTGACCTCTGCCCGCGTGTGAAATAGCAAGGCAGCGCTCCAACGCCGCGGGGGTGGGCGCTGCAGGGATCGAACCTGCGACCTCTGCCGTGTGAAGGCATATCAGGGGGGTTGAGGTAGTTGGGCTATCGCCCGAAAACCCAACAACCACAAGGGTATCGGCACCCATCGCCACTCATCGATTTGGGTCGTTTCTCAACAAAAC
>JAOTWH010000105.1 GCA_029863035.1 Acidimicrobiia bacterium
CGGGAGTTGCTTCCGTGGCGAACGCGCACGCGCTGGATGTTGGGCAACCAGCGGCGGCTGGACCGCTTGTGCGAGAAGCTCACTTGCTTCCCAACCCACGGTTCCTTTCCGCATACTTCACAGCGATAAGACATAGAACTTCCTCAGGGGGCGGCGACACGATACCAGGGTTTTCGTGAGACCCTGCTTCGTATACTCGCTATACCGCCCCATGTCCGAATCAGCCCGCAGCCTCGCCTATCTATCCGACATCTCGGTGGCAGAGGTCAAGGGCCTGGCCGGCAAGAGGTCGGAGGCGCTGGCCGAAGCCGGTGTGGTGTCCGTCGCCGACCTCTTGCTCCACGCACCCCGTCGTTATGTGGATCGCTCGCGGGTCGTACCGCTCGACGAGGTTCCGCTTGGCGAAGAGGTCACCGTGATCGGGGAGGTGACGGCAGTCAAGATGCGTCGGGTGAGAAAGAACCTCACCATCGTCGACGCCACCATCTTCGATGGCAACTCCTATCTGTTCGCAGTCTGGTTCAACCAGGCTTTCCGATCCCGCCAGGTGGCTGAGGGGACCGAGGTGGCTCTGTCGGGAAAGGTGGAGCGCTATCGAGGGCGTCTCCAGATGTCATCCCCCGACGTCGACGTGCTGGATAAGCCCGGAGAGTCCTTGGTGACAGGAAGAGTGATGCCGGTTCACCCGACCGTGGCTGGGGTGGGGCCCGGCTATCTGCGTCGAGCCATACACAACGCTCTGGGACGGGCTCGTCCCATCGAAGAGCCGTTGCCGCCCGACCTTGCCAAACGCCTTGGCCTGGTGGAGCGCGACAAGGCCATCGCCGAGGTCCATTTCCCCGACACGATCGAAGCAGGCGAGGCCGCTCGTGGTCGCCTCGTGTTCGATGAGCTGTTCCGGCTCGAAGTGGCACTGGCAATGCGCAAGCAGCGCCAGGTGGACGCCGCCGAAGGGATCTCGCACACCGTCGACGGCGAACTGGTCGCTGGCTTCGTCGCATCTTTGCCATACGAACTGACCGGTGCTCAGAGAAGGGTCAGTGAGGAGATCGCCACCGACATGGCGGTCGCTCATCCGATGCATCGGCTGCTGCAGGGCGAGGTGGGTTCGGGCAAGACGGTGGTGGCCGTCGAGGCGCTGTTGCGAGCGGTTCAAGGCGGGTACCAGGGCGCCATCATGGCACCCACCGAGGTGTTGGCCGGTCAGCACTTCCTGAATGTTTCTGAGCTTCTGCTCCAGGCTGGACTTCAGCCCGATGTGGTGGGCGATGGCGCCGAGCTCGGCATGGATGACCTCTTCGCTGAGGGCGACGGACCCTTTGTCACGCTTGCTTTGCTCACCTCGAACGCGGCCGAGGCCAATTACCGACCTCGGGGGGGCGCCAAACGCGAAGAACTCCTGGCTCGGATAGCCGACGGGTCGGTCGACATCGTCATAGGTACCCACGCCTTGATCCAGGAGGGCGTCTCGTTCGCCCGCCTCGGGTTGGCCGTGGTCGACGAGCAGCACCGTTTCGGCGTTCACCAACGGGTCAAGCTGCGCGAGCAATCGTCCGGACCAGACCCAGACCTCCTCATCATGACCGCCACCCCTATTCCGCGAACGTTGTCGATGACCCTCTACGGCGACCTCGATGTCTCGGTCGTAGACGAGATGCCGCCGGGCCGTGCCGCGGTAACCACCGTCCATCGCACCAAAGCGCCTGGTCAGCTCGAAGAGGTGTACCAGCAGATCAGGGACGAAGCCGCTGTCGGACGCCAGGCTTTCGTTGTCTGCCCGCTGGTGGAAGACAGCGACAAGATCTACGCCAAATCGGCGACGGCCGAACACAAGCGTTTGAGCGCGGTGCTCGCCGATCTGGAAGTGGGCCTCATCCATGGGCAGCTGTCATCTGGCGACAAGGAGGCGGTGATGTCGCAGTTCCGCGACGGCGAACTCGACGTGTTGGTGGCCACCACTGTCATCGAAGTGGGCATCGATATTCCCAATGCCACGATCATGGTTATCGAGGATGCCGACCGCTTTGGCCTTAGCCAGCTGCACCAACTCCGGGGACGGGTGGGACGAGGCGAGCACCCAGCGACCTGCGTCTTGGTCAGTGAGCCCACAACACCCGATAGCGAGCAGCGAATAGCGGCCATGGTGGAAACCACCGACGGGTTCCGCTTGGCGGAGGAGGACCTGCGGATCAGGGGACAAGGCACCGTATTCGGATCGAGGCAAGCGGGCCTGGCCGATCTGAAGCTCGCCGACATCCTGGAAGACTTGGACACGCTGATTACGGCCAGAAAGGAAGCGTTCGCCCTCGTGGCCGAGGACCCCATGTTGAAGAAGCACCCTCTCATCGCGGATGAGGTGAGAGCCCTGCTCGGCGAAGACGTCGAGTGGCTCTTCATATCGTGATCCCATGAGGGTTATCGCCGGCATCGCCAAAGGCCGCAGGCTCGCTTCGCCGAAGGGGAACACAACTCGGCCGATGACGGAGCGAGCCCGAGAGGGTCTGTTCTCCTCGCTCGGTGATGCGATGGCGGGAGCCAACGTGCTCGACCTCTATGCCGGGTCGGGTTCGTTGGGCATCGAGGCTCTCAGCAGGGGGGCGCAGCGGGCGGTGTTCGTCGAACAACAGCCAGGAGCGGTTGAGACATTACGTCGCAACGTGGCGGCGGCAGGCCTGGGCGGTGAGATCGTCGATCGATCGGTTGAGGACTACCTGGCGAGCGGTGGGGATCGCTTCGATCTTGTCTTCGTGGACCCTCCCTACGCCGAGGAGGCCACATCGGTAGGGGAGGTGCTCGATTCCCTCGACCATTTCGTGGCCCAAGGCGGAAAAGTGGTGCTGCACAGGCGAAAAGGCTCGCCAGCGGTTAGGCACCCTCGGTGGCTCACGCCGAGCTCACCTCTGGACTACGGTGATAGTGAGCTATTTCGATTCGAGAGGTCACAGTGAGTAGCGCTGTAGTTCCAGGCAGTTTCGACCCGCCGACCAACGGCCATGTAGACGTCATTGCTCGAGCCGCGTCGGTATTCGACGAGGTGACGGTGGCCGTCTTGAGGAACCCGAACAAGACACCTCTGTTCTCCCTCGAGGAGCGCATCGCCATGCTCAAAGAGGCGATTGGCGACGGCGTGGCGATCGGCAGCTTCGACGGCCTGTTGGTCGACTTCGCCCGAGATGAGGGAATCGACGTCATCGTCAAGGGACTCAGAGCCATAACCGACTTCGACTACGAGCTACAGATGGCCCAGATGAACCGGAAGCTGTCCGGCATCGTCACCTTTTTCGTGGCCACCAAGCCGGAGTACGGATATCTGTCTTCATCACTCGTCAAGGAAGTAGCAAAGTACGGCAGCCCCGTGGATGACCTGGTTCCGGCGCATGTGGCCGCCGCGTTGAAGGAGAGATTGTCATGACTGATGAACCCCAAGCAGAGCCACCCCCAACCGTTGGCGAGCTGCAGCTGATCGTCGAGGACATGGTGACCGCCGTCGAGGGTGCCCGCAGCGTACCTCTGTCGGGCAACGTGATGCTCGACCGGGAGGAGTTCCTCGAAAAGCTGAAGAAGCTCAACGACGAGTTGCCTGACGAGTTCAGGGCGGCCAGGTGGATGGTGCGGGAGCGCCAGACGTTCGTTGCCCGAACCAACGAGAAGGCGCGCGGTCTGGTCGACCAGGCGCAGCTCAAAGCGAAGGAGCTGGCGTCCGAGAGCTACATCGTCAAGGAGGCTGTCGAGGAGGCCAACACCTTGGTCCGTAACGCAGAATCCGAGGCGTACCGCATCCGGTTGGAAGCAGAGGACGTCGCCGAATCAAGACTCGCCGAGGCCGAGACCGTGCTCGGGGAGCTCCTGCAGGAGATCCGCCAGGCACGGGCAATGCTCCACCAGCAACGTCCAGCTCCGGTCGAACCGCCCATCAGTCGCTAACTCATAGAATCTCGAAATGGCCGAATCCTCACCGTTCATCGTCGATGCCTCGGATCTGCTCAAGGACGTCGGCCGGACGCGCCCAGTTCAGATCTCAGCATCGGTCGAGTGGGGTACCGAGTTCGTCAAGACGCCCGCCGATTCGCCGCTGCAGGCCGACCTCGAGCTGCAGTCGATCAGCGGTGGTGTGATGACCAACGGTCGAGTGGCCTTCGAGGCCGAGTTCAGCTGCTCGCGTTGCTTAACAGAGCGGCGGTTGCCCCAAGAGATACGCATCACCCAACTGTTCGGCGACGACCCCGACGCCGAGTACCAACTCTCCGGTGAGGACATAGATCTCGAGCCGATGTTGCGCGATGAGGTGGTCTTGGCCATGCCCCTGCGGCCGTTATGCCGGGATGACTGTGCTGGGCTTTGTCCAAGCTGCGGAGCCGACTTGAATGAGGGTTCTTGCCCGGGCCACGAAGAGGCTACGAGCTCGCCATTCGCCGAATTGCGCGAAATGCTAGAAACGCAGGAGTAACCATGGCGGTACCAAAGAAAAAGATGTCGCGTTCGCGCACCAGGCGCCGCAAGGCCAGTTGGAAACTGCGAGCCCCTCGCACGGTGCCGTGCGAGCAGTGCACCTTGCCCAAGCTCCCTCACCGTGCCTGCCCGCATTGCGGTACGTACCAGGGTCGCGAGGTAAGGGCCGCCGAATAGAGCCTCGATGATTCGCATCGCGCTGGATGCGATGGGGGGAGACAAAGCGCCCCAGGAGACCGTCGCTGGAGCCATAGAGGCCGCCCAAACCGGGGTACAAGTCCTGCTGGTCGGCGACCAGGCAGCGCTCGGGCCTCTGGCCGATGGATCGGGTCTGGAGATCGTCCATGCTTCCGAAGTGATCGACATGCACGAGGATCCGGCGCGTGCGATACGCGAGAAGAAGGATGCTTCGGTCAGCATCGCCGCCCGCCTGGTAGCAGACGGATCTGCCGACGGCTTCGTTTCTGCCGGATCGACCGGTGCTGCCCTCGCCGCCGCCGCATTCGTGGTTGGCCGCCTTGAAGGAGTTGGCCGTCCTGCCATCGCCAGCGTGTTCCCGGCCATCGCCGGTGGAGTGGTGGTTATCGACGTTGGCGCCAACATCGAGGTGAAGCCCGAGAACTTGGCCCAGTTCGCCGTGATGGGGGCAGCGGTAGCGACCACCTACCTTGGCAAGACCGCACCCCGGGTCGCATTACTCAATGTTGGCGAGGAGGAGACCAAAGGCAGGGACCTAGAGAAGGCGGCGTTCGGGCTGCTCACCAAGGGCCCCACCAATTTCGTTGGCAATGTGGAGGGGAGAGACATCGCAGCCCACGTGGCCGACGTCATCGTGACCGACGGCTTCACCGGCAACATCCTCCTGAAGACCGCCGAGGGCGCTGCCCGCTTCACGGGCGCGGCCCTGGCCTCTGAGCTGTTGGCCGACGATGTCCTGTTGGATGTGCGTTCTCACCTCACCGCAGCCATTACGCGGTTGACCGAGCGGCTCGACCCCGAGTACTACGGAGGGGCCCATCTGGTTGGCTCCAAAGGTGTGGTTGTGATCGCACACGGTTCATCGTCGAGGGTTGCCATAGCCAACGCACTCGAGATGGCGGCCGAGGGTGCCAGGCAGGGTCTGGTGCAGCGAGTAGTGGACGGGTTGCAGGGTTGAGTGACACGCAAGGCGGCTTACAGGGAGCGCTGGGTCACGAGTTCGAAGATGGCGGCTTGCTCCGCGTCGCTTTGACCCACGCCTCGGCCGCGGCCGAGGGCGCCGGCCCTATTACTTTCGAGAGGCTCGAATTTCTGGGCGACGCCGTGCTCGAGTTGGCGATAAGTGACTATCTCTATCTGAACTACCCAGACCTGCCGGAAGGAGAGATGACCAAGACGCGGGCTTCCGTGGTCAACGAGAACGTTCTGGCTGACGTGGCCGTCGCCCTGGGCGTCGACGAAGCGCTGCTGTTGGGTCGGGGGGAGGAGGAGGGGGGAGGCCGGAACAAGCCGTCGATCCTTTCCGATTCGTTGGAAGCAGTGTTGGGAGCCCTGTATCTGGACGCAGGATTCGAGCGGGCCCGTTCAGTCATCGTGGAACACTGGGGTTCTCTGATCGAATCCCATGTCGCCATGCCAGGGGAAAAAGACTTCAAGACCCGGCTTCACGAACTGGTCGCCGCGGAGGGCAAGAAGCTCGACTATTCGTTCCAGGAGGAGGGCCCGGACCACCGCAAGACATTCCGCGTAGCGGTGGAGATCGATGGTCAGCTTGTCGGTACAGGCACCGGTAGTTCGAAGAAACGAGCTCAGCAAGAGGCCGCTCGTAGGTCGCTAGAGAGCCTCGGTGCCTGAGCTACCAGAGGTCGAGACCACTCGCCGCGCCTTGGCCGACGTACTCGAAGGCGCCAGGGTCCGTTCGGTCGGAGTGAAGCGGGACCGCATGGTGAGGCGTCAGGCGAGGCCCGGTGACTTCGCCGAGCGATTAGTTGGCCGCAAGGTTGAGTCGGTTGGCCGCATCGGAAAATTCCTGATGACTCAGTTGAGCGAAGACCTGACATGGGTAACCCATCTTGGGATGTCTGGCCGGCTGCGGTTGGTGCCGTCCCCCGAGCCTCAAGAGCCTCACACCAACGTTGTGGTCACCATGAGCTCCGAAATCGACCTTCGCTTCATCGACCCTCGCACTTTCGGTTTCATGGCAGTGTTCACTCCCCAAGAACTGGAGAGCTCATCGCTGGCGCGACTGGGGCCCGATGCGCTCGACCACCTTCCCACCGCCAGGTCTTTACAGGGACGCCTGGCCAATCGCACCGCGCCGATAAAGGCGCTGCTCCTGGATCAGAACTTGGTCGCAGGTCTTGGGAACATCTACGCCGACGAGGTTCTGCACCGGGCCAGGGTTCGCCCCGATCGCCAGGGCGGATCGCTTGATGCGGGCGAGGTGAAGGCGCTCCGCTCCGCGGTGCGTCCGGTTCTCAACGCCGGGCTGCGTTGGGGCGGTACCAGCCTTGACGATCTGGCCTACCTGTTGCCAGACGGCAGCGCCGGGCAGTACCTCGACCGGCTCAAGGTGTACGGACGCGAGGACGAGCCGTGTCGCCGCTGTGGCACGCCGATCCGGCGCACCATGTTGCGAGGCAGGTCGACTCATTGGTGCCCCTCATGTCAGAAGTAGGCGCTCGCCGTTGTGTTGTTACCGGCCGGGTTCAAGGCGTCGGGTTCCGGTGGTGGGCGAAGCAGGCGGCCGACGAGCTCGGGGTCGCCGGTTGGGTGCAAAACGGGGCAGGTGGCGAGGTCGAGCTGATGGTTCAGGGCCAGGATGTTGCCGTTGAGGCCTACCTCAAGAGGCTGGCCGACGGACCGCCCATGGCGGCCGTGGATGACGTGGCTGTGAGTGATGCCGAGGTCGAGGCGGAGCTGGACGGGTTCGAAATCTCGGGTTAGGGGCGTTTCGGCGCCAGCACGTGATTGCCACCGCCTCCACTCCCCCGCAAGCGGAGGGAGAGAAGAATCGACCGCACGTGGCCTTGGTCCGCGATTGAGCTGTTCTGGGTGATAACCCCGCTCGCGCAATCCGCGCTGGTTTGAGAACGAAAAACTAGCAACGAAAGACGAATAACGATCTTTCCCAAATACCCAGTCGAATTAGGGCCGATTGATACCCTGCGGCTGGCCTTGTTCCTCAAGACGCTCACTCTCGCGGGCTTTAAGTCCTTCGCCGACCGC
>JAOTWH010000106.1 GCA_029863035.1 Acidimicrobiia bacterium
ACCTTTGCCAACGACCATGCCCTTCTGCGAGCGCCGCTCTACTACCAGATCGGCGGCGACGTAGAGCTCGCCTCCCTTGCGCTCTGAGAAGTCTGTGATCTGCACCGTGAGCGAGTGGGGAAGCTCATCGCGCAACCGCGATAAGAACTTCTCGCGGACGATCTCGGCCACCACCAGCTGCTCTGGCTGATCGGTCACCGTTCCCCTGGGGAAGAATTCCGGGCCCTCCGCCAACCTGGCCACCAGCTCATCTCGCAACGATGTCAGTTGATCGCCGGTACGAGCGCTGGTTGGGACGTACGCATCGAACCCCCACTCCGACGCCTCGGCCAGTGCCTCACCTATGGCGGCGGGCGTCGCCCGATCTGTCTTATTGACGGCCACCACCACCCAGGGCGATCCGCCCATGAGCCGTTTTGCTATGCCCTGGTCTCCCGGGCCGATTCCCTTCGAAGCGTCGATCACGAACAGCACACCGTCGCCATCCTCCAGCGAGCCGTAGACGATGCGATTGAGGCGCGATCCAAGAGCCGTGCGGGGACGATGTAGGCCGGGAGTATCCGTGAAGACGATCTGGGCGTCAGGGTCGTGCAGCACCCCGCGGATCGCCATGCGGGTTGTCTGGGGCCGCGGCGAGGTGATGGCAACCTTCGAACCAACGAGCTCGTTCACCAGCGAGGACTTCCCAACATTGGGCCGACCAACGACCGAAACGAAGCCGGACTTCATTTGCGAGTGATGGAAACCTCAGCCACCCGCCGACCTTGAACCCGCTCGGCCTGGATGACGATCCCGTCGAGCTCGAAGGACTCTCCTTCGTCTGGGACGCGACCAGCCAGCGCCAGTACCAGCCCTCCCACGGTGTCCCAGTCCTCATTGGGCAACTCGAGACCAAGCAGCTGCTCGAGCTCATCGACTGCCAGTCGACCATCAACTCGATAGCCGCCATGCTCCAGCGGAACCACCATTGGCTCCTCAACGTCGTATTCGTCCGCGATCTCCCCCACCAACTCTTCCAGGATGTCCTCGATGGTGCACAACCCGGCAACCCCTCCGAACTCGTCCACCACGATGGCCATATGGGCTTGATTGCCCTGCATCTCGCGCAGCAATTCGGAGAGTCGCTTCGTCTCCGGCACCAGGTACGCCGGGGCCATGAGCTCACTGACCGGCCGAGCCGGTTCATTGCGGTCCATGAGCCCCAACAGGTCTCGGGCGTAGAAGATGCCAACCACGTCGTCTGGGCCTTCGCCGGTCACGGGGATGCGGGAGCGGCCTTCTGCCAGAACCAGGTCGAGCGCCTCGTCGGTGCTCACCGTTGAAGCGATGGTGATCATGTCCGGTCGCGGGACCATTACCTCTCGCACGATGGTGTCGGTGAATTCGAGTACCGAGGCGATGAGCTCGCGCTCCTCTTGGTCAACCTCATCCTCGGCTTCGTCTTGCTCGTCGTCTTCGTCATCGGCCACCAAGTCGGCGGCGCGATCTCCAATGGAAACGGCCGTCCCCAACAACCCGGCGAACCGGTATGCCAGCGTGCGAGGGCGTGCCCGCCCCCACGTTCTGGGAAGCACATCACCGAACAAGGCGACCATCAGCGCTACCGCGATCAGCGCACCAAGTTGTACCACGCCATCGAAATGTTCAGTGATGGACCAGGCCGCGCCGACGGCCGCCACCACGATCAACGTCGAATGGACAACGCCCATTGCCGGCTGCAATCGGGCACGATCGTCCAGCAGCTCCGCGATACGAACCGCACGAGCGTCTCCCTCGGCACCATCGCGCAACGCGTCTGCGCGTGGTGTTCGAACCAGCGAGGCCCCGGCAGCGCGCAAGGCGGCGGCGAAGGTCAACAGCACCACGGCCACTGCGAGAACTGCCCAGCTCATTGGCGCCCCTCTGAGGCGAGCATCAGCAACTCGCGCTCGCGAGATTCCATCGCGTCCGCTTCGACTTCGTTGCCGTGGTCGTAGCCCAGGATGTGCAGGATGCCGTGGACAACCATCAACGCCATCTCGTCCTCGAAGGCAACCCCTCCCGCGGCCGCGTTACGACGGACCACGGCCGGACAGATGAATACATCTCCAAGGTTCAGCGGGCCGCCGTCGATCGACACTGTCGGGGGCCGGCCGGGCACGGCATCTTCGAGTGGGAAGGCGAGGACATCCGTTGGTCCCTTGCGCTTCATGAACCGTTTGTTGTAGCCCGTCATCTCGTCCTCCCCAACCAGCATCACAGCTAGCTCGGTGTCGGGGGATAAGCCCTCAGCCGACAGAACGCTGTCTGCCAGGTCGCAAAGCTGTTGCGGATCGATCGATTCCTCCTGCTCGTCGGCCAAGAAGACGCTCACGCTTGAGGACCGAATCCCGGGTAGGGAACACGGGTG
Organism: Acidimicrobiia bacterium; assembly: GCA_029863035.1. The sequence continues at coordinate 2,390 of JAOTWH010000106.1, forward strand.
TGGTAGTAGCCGATGAGCGCCTCGACCAATGCCCCCTTTACTTTGGTGAGTTCACCGAAGGTGAGAGAGCTCTCGTCGAGCTGACCGTCCTCCAGCTTCTCGTAGATGATCTGATCGACCAGTTTGCCGATGTTGCTGGTCGAGGGATCCTCTTGCTGGACCAGCGAGCGAGTTGCTCCCTCGCAGGCATCGGACAGCATGAGGATGGCCATTTCCTTGCGCACCGGCTTCACACCGTTGTGGCGATAGGTGTTCGGGCTGGCACCTGGGTCCAACTCCAAAGCCCTGTGATAAAAGAAGCGCATGATGGAGTTGCCGTGGTGCATGCGGATGCCGTCTGCGACTTCGGCCGGGATCCGGTACTGGCGAGCCAGCCTGAGACCCTCTGACACATGTTCCCTAACGACCTCGGCCGATTCTTCGGGAGTCATCTCATCGTGCGGATTCGACACACCGAACTGGTTCTCAATGAAGTATTGCGGGCGGACGGCCTTGCCGAGGTCGTGGTAGTAGGCCGCCGCCTGGGCAAGCAGAGGGTTGGCGCCGATGGCCCTGGCTGCCTTGCCGGCCAGCGTGCCTACCAAGACAGAGTGATTGAACGATCCGGGCGCATTCTCCTCAAGCAGTCGCAGCGCAGGATGGTTCCTATCGGTGAGGTCAAGCAGCGTGAGGGTGGTGGTGATGCGGAAGGTGTTCTCGAGGAACGGCAACACGCCAAGAGCGACGATGCCCGCGATGGATCCCGCGGCGAATCCTGCTGCTCCCGCCTGCCAGGCCTGATCGGCACCGGAGAAGAACCAGGCGAGCGATGCCGCCAACGGCGCAGTGGCGGCACCTGTGTACAACACTCCCAGCCGCAGGCTGGTGCGGCTAGAGGCAGCGCTGACGAATGGCACCGGGATGGTGGTGGCCGCCGCGGCGTACACGGCCAGACTCACGTCGCTGTTGGCGAGTGCAGTGAACGCCCCTACCGGAATGGCCATGAGCAGAGCAGTGCGACTGTCGAAGAGAATGGCTGCCAGGTAGCCGAATGCGGCCGCCGGTATCAGGTAGCCCAGCTCTGGGCGGTCGACGGCGATGACCTCTGGAAGTCTGGCGGCGAGTGCAGCCAACACCGTGAGCAGCCCGAAGAGTGCCATCAACTTGGGCCGGCGCCAGGTGTCCGGCGCGGTTCTCCAGATAAACAAGCCCGCCAGCAGCACCACCAGGCCGGCAGCCGTCGCTAGGGCTGCTAGACGTGGCGGCTCGGCCTGCTGGATGAGGCCGAGCGCCACGATCGCCTCCAGATCTGCCTCGGTGACAAGCTCGCGTTCGCCAGCGATGAGTTCGCCCTCGACGTAGGCAACGGTGACGTCTGGAACACCAGCAGCAGCCGCCTCCCGAGCCGCTTCGGTGGCAGGATCATCGGGGCGGCGGTTCACCCGCAGCGAGTTGGCAACAACATCGGCAACGGCGGCCTCTATCAGGTCGCGCTCGCCCTCTTCCATGCCAGGTACGTTGAGACGGCGCGGGGCAGTGACCAGTTCGGATTGCAATGAGTCGAGCTGGGTGGCGGTGATGCCCCCTCCTTGAACCAGCAGTTCCTCGGTGAGGTCGTTGGCCTCCGCCTGTACAACACCGAAGAACGTCTCCTCGCCGTTGTCCTCCCGTATGAAGTCGAGGTTGCGAAGGTCGACGATCGCCTCAATGGTGGAATCGTTGAGCAGCGGGTACGCCTCTCGCACTCGGACCAGCTGAGTTTCCTTGTCAGCTGGAAGCGGCGCCACGGTCGTGACAACAACCGTTTCCGTCCCGACCTGATCGTCAGGTACTCCCTCTTCTTGCACGATGGTCGTATCCGGAGTCTCTTCTGCCGGGACCTCGACGGGCGCCCGCGCCGCCTTGACTGCTTCGAAGAAGAACTGAACTCCTCGCAGCGCCGCCGCTGTCTGCTCGGTGTCCTCCTGGAAGATGGTATCGACGCTGGCGCGAGCCAGCTCTCTGGCCGCGTTGGTTTCGGCGACATTCGTGACCGAATAGTCGGCGGTGGCGACGAAGTCGGATGGTGACGGCTGGCCGGCCACCGGAACGGGAAGCGTTTCTTCGCCATGCCTGCCTGCCACCAGGGCAAGGCCAACCAGGACGATGGTGAGACCGAGCACCATCGCCCGGATAATGCCGGGGCGTTGGGTTCGGGATCTCATTCGGACTGCTGGCTGTCCTCGTAACGGCGATACGCCTCGACGATCGAGGCCACGATGCGATGACGTACGACGTCGGTAGATGACAGTTCCACTTGGCTCACGCCGGGGATCCCTTCCAGGATCTTGCCGACCACCCGCAGGCCAGAGCGGTCGCCCTTTGGCAGGTCGACCTGGGTGATGTCGCCCGTGATGACCATCTTGGAATTGAAGCCAAGGCGGGTGAGGAACATCTTCATTTGCTCCGGAGTCGTGTTCTGAGCTTCGTCAAGCACAACGAAAGCGTCGTTGAGGGTGCGGCCTCGCATGTAAGCCAATGGGGCGATCTCGATGGTCCCCCGCTCCATGAGGCGCAAGGTTTCCTCGGCACCCACCATCTCGTACAGCGCGTCGTAGAGGGGGCGCAGATAGGGATCGACCTTGGCGACCAGATCGCCGGGAAGGAAACCAAGTCGCTCGCCCGCCTCAACCGCCGGGCGGGTGAGGATGATCCTGCTCACCGAACCACTCTGCAATGCCTCAACGGCTGCGGCCATGGCCAGGTAGGTCTTTCCGGTACCGGCCGGACCTATGGCGAACACCAGTGTGGAATCGGCGATGGACTCCAGGTAGAGCTTCTGCCCCAGGGTCTTGGCCCGAACCTGTTTGCCGTGGCCTACCGCGATTCCAGCCGTAAAGACACCGGACGGGCTAGGCACGTTGTTACGCACCAATTCGACGGTGCGCCGCACCCGCTCGGAATCGAGCAGTTCGCCTTCTTGAACGAGTATCAGCAGCTCATCGAACGCGGTGCGAACCAACGCCGTGTCTTGCTCGGGTCCGCTGATCGTCAGCTCGTTGCCACGAGCCACGATGGTGACCTGGGGGAAGGCCTCTTCCACCTGGCGCAGATGAACGTCACGCTCGCCTAGCAGGTCGAGCATCAGATGGTTGCTGGGGACACGCAGCTTGACTTCAGTCAAGGATGCTTGAGTCAAAGGAACCTCGGGAGAGGGAATTGGGGACCATCTATTGTATCGCCACCCTGACCCTGGGCCTCAAGACGTTCATCCAGGAGGCCACCCCATCTGACGTCCTCCCAGAAGATGGAAGTGAAGGTGGTGAACGGTCTGGCCGGCGTCTGGGCCCACATTGGTCACCAAACGCCAACCCCCGTCGAGGTTTTCCGCTTCAGCCACGCTGGCGGCTAGCTCGAACAGCCCAGCGATGGCGCCATCGACGGTACCGAGGTCTGCGGCCGAGTCGATATGGCTGATCGAGATGATCAGAACATGAGTCGGCGCCTGCGGATTGAGATCACGAAACGCGATGGCGTCGTCATTGCGGGCGACGATGTCAGCTGGGATCTCCTCCGAGGCGATCTGACAGAAGAGGCAGTCGGCGATCAATCGCCAGTGATGCCCAATTTGGTGAGGCGGTCAGTGAACGTGTCCTCGCTCTGATCTAGCAGCAGGGACAGGGTCTTTAGGTCGTCGCGGCGCAGCGTCAGCACCTTGCCGTTGAAATCTTGTCTCATCATCTGAACGGCTCTAAGGAATCGCTCAACAAGGACGGCGTCGGGACCGCTCAGTGAGTCGATCGCATTCAGATCGATGGTGATGCCGCCGGTGGGAACTGTCGATGAGATCGGGGCGTCCTTGCCCTCCTCGAGCGGCAGCAGCTGAGTAATCGGCACCTGGTAGAACGCCGCCAGACGCTGCATGCGGGGCACGGACAAGCTTCGCTCGCCGCGCTCATATGCACCTAGCACAGCCGCCTTGAACTCTCCCTCAGATAACCGCTGCACATCCTGGAGAGACAGGCCGCGCTGCTTGCGTATCGCCCGCAACCGTTCCCCGACGTCTTGGTTATAAGACGACGGAATTTCCTCGGTATCCAAGATTTTCTCCTTACAACTGACAGCGCGCACCGAAATGCGCTCGGTGGGTATCATCTTAGCGACTTTGAATCCCCTCGCGCGGACTTTCGGGCAAGTAACTAGACACAGTTTTCGCGATAGGAATCGATGGGCCTAGGCGTCGGGCAGCACTCGGCCGCTCGCTTGCAGAGCCAGGGTCGCCAAAACCAGCGCGGCGGTCTCGGTACGGAGGGTCAGCTTGCCCAACGAGACCTGAGCTTCGGCAACCTCCAATTCGTCAGGAGTCAGACCGCCCTCTGGGCCGATCATCAGGGTCACAGCATCGGCCGCATCCGGCAGCGTTCCCCCGCCGGGCGTCGCCGCCCAAACGGGAGAATCCAGCATCGACGGCTTGGTCGGGCCCGAAACCTCCATGAGCCACGAACCCCTGCTCTGTTGCAGTGCCGACACAGCCCACGAAGTGGCCTTGTCTTGGGAAGGCGGACGCCCCTCGCCCCTCTCGGTTTCGATCCACACCAAAGCTTCAACGCCGAGTTCCGCCAGCTTCTCCACCACGAACCTGGCACGCTCGGTGCGCTTGGGGGGAGCAACGGCCACAGTGACCAACGAAGTCGGCCGAGCTTCGATCGCCTCCACTCCCCGCTGCGCCCCTGCGCTGGTCAGAACCCCTTGACCATGGTTGCCCTGACCGTCCGTGTAGGTGATGGGCGCGCCATCCCCTAGCCGCAGCACCTTCGACAGATGGTGAAGTGCCTCGGGGCCCAGCTCGATGACGCTATCCGCCCACGGTGGGCGCAGATAGACGTGAGGCAAGCGACTCACGCTCGGCGACGACGGCCTTTCTTCTTGGCTGGTCGAGCACCCCGCAACTCGGCGAGAGACCGAAGGATCTCTTCCTCCTGCGCCGACAGTTCCGTCGGCACACTCACCTCGATCTCGACCAACAGATCGCCACGACCTCGCCGCCGCAAGCGCGGCATGCCCCGACCAGGGATGCGGAACATGGTCCCCGGCTGAGTGCCGGCAGCAACATCGATACGCGATGGCTCATCTTCGCCAACGAGCGGCACATCGATGGTGGTGCCGAGGGCCGCTTCCGTGAAGTCGATAGAGGCAACATGGACAAGGTCATCTCCCTCGCGGGTGAATCGATCATCGTCACTCACCGACA
>JAOTWH010000004.1 GCA_029863035.1 Acidimicrobiia bacterium
GATGCCACAAGCGATATAAACGTCTGGCTTAACGGTCTTGCCGGTTTGGCCTACCTGCATGGCGTATGGCACCCATCCCGAATCGACCACAGCCCTGGTCGCCCCCACCGCGGCGTCCAACAGGCCGGCCAGCTCATCGAGCATGGCGAACTTGTCCGCAGCTCCCATTCCTCTTCCTCCGGACACGATGATCTTGGCCTCGGCCAGCTGGGGGCCTTCGGCTGGTTCTTCGTTGCGAGCCGTGATCACCGCAGAGCCGGCGTGGCCGGTATCTGGCATTTCGACTGCCACGACGTCGGGTGTGGAATCGCCGCCAGCTTCAGCTGTGAACGCCTTGGGCCTGGCCAACACAATGGCCGGATCGCCGCCGCTGAAAGCGGTGTCGACGATGGAGGTTCCACCGAGGATCTCGTTCGAAGCAGTGATCGTGCCATCGCCGCCGACGTCGACGGCATTGGAGATGACCGGTCGGTCGAGACGAACGCTGAGCCTGCCCGCCACGTCGCGATCGGTGTAGGCGAGGCCGAAGAGAACCAATTGCGGCGAGTTCTCTTCGACGAGCTTTTGCATGGCTGCTGCAACGCCGGCAGCGGGGAGCGCATCTCCCGGTTCGATATGGAACACCGTTTGCGCCCCATATCCGCCGAGCAAAGCAAAGGCATCGTCGGATCCGCTTCCCACGTACACCACCGATATGTCGGCGGCCAGACTGCGAGCCTTGGTTAACAGCTCCAACGACAGCTGCGATGGCGATCCGCTCTGTTCGGTGGCGAAGACGAAGATCTTGTCCATTACACGACCTTCGCTTGCTTGAGCAACTCGACGATCTTGTTGTGGCTCTCGCCATCGTCTTCGACGATCTCGCCTGCCTCACGACCCGCAACCGGTCGCACTGCCGAAATCTGTTGACCCGAACCGGCGGAGCCAACATCGCCCCCGGTCATTCCCAGATCGGCGAGCGTTGGCTCGTCGATGGGCTTCGATTTGGCCGCCATGATCCCTTTGAAGGTGGGGTAGCGCGGTTCCACGGCTCCCGCTGTTACCGAAACAACGGCCGGAAGCGCGCACTCGACGGTGTCGTAGCCCCCTGCGGTCTGCTGCTCGACCGTAACCTTGTCGCCTTCTTGTGCCACCTTGCGGGCGTTGGTGAGGGCCGGCGCTCCCAGCAGCTCGGCCAGTTGTTGAGGAACGACGCCCGTGTAGCCATCGGTCGACTCGGTACCCGCGATGACCAAGTCGGCGCCCTCAGCCTCAATGGCCGCTGCCAGCACCCGTGCCGTCACCAGAGCTCCCGAACCGCGTAAGGCGTCATCGGACACCACGATCGCCTTGTCGGCGCCCATGGCTAAAGCCTGGCGAATGCCCTGCAGCGATCCCTTGGGCGACATCGAGACGATGGTGACCGTTGTTCCTTCGGACTGCTCCGCCAGCTGAAGTGCCACTTCGATGCCGTAGCGGTCGGTGTCGTCGAGGACCTGGTCCTCCGGTCGCACGATGAAGTGGCTCTCCGGATCGAGTTCGTATGGCGTGGCGGGATCTGGGATCTGTTTCACGCACACAGCGATCTTCAACGTCGGCTCCTCTTCAGCGGCGCCGGCATGTTAGGGGTGGGACGACCATCGTCTCGGACCAAGAGGACAGATGCTTACCGACGAGAACCGCTATCAAACGTCCTGAGCCAGGCGGGGCAGTAGGCGGTCGAACAATCCGCCGATGCTTTCCTGAGCCCTGTTGGCCGTGGCTTGGACGTCTTCATGGGACAGTGGATAGTCGCTCATACCTGCCGCCAGGTTGGTAACGAGCGATATCCCAAGCACACGTGCCCCCATGTGGGTTGCTGCGATCGCCTCAGGGACGGTCGACATGCCAACCAGATCTGCTCCGAGACCCCGCGCCATCTCGATCTCGGCAGGAGTCTCATAGCTGGGTCCTGTGAACCAGGCGTACACGCCTTCGTTCATCCGCATACCCGTGTCGCTGCCGACTACCCGGGTCAACTCTCGAAGCTCTCTCGGATACACCGTCGTCATGTCGGGAAAGCGAGGCCCGAAGCGCTCATCGTTGATACCGATGAGCGGGTTGAGCCCGGTGAGGTTGATGTGGTCGCGGATTATGACAAGGTCGCCCGGCCTGTGGTCGACGTTTACGGATCCGGCGGCGTTGGTGAGCACCACGATGTCACAGCCAGACTTGATGGCGCATCGCACCCCGAACACCAGGTCGTCGAGCGGGTAACCCTCATAGGCGTGAACCCGTCCGGCAAGCAACATCACCGGTACGCCGTCCATCTCGGCCGAGAACAAGCTGCCTGAGTGGCCCGCAACGGAAGGCACCGGGAACCCCGGGATCTGGCTGTATGGAACCTCGATGGCACCCTCTAGCGAGGCGGCGTAACTGCTGAGGCCGGAGCCGAGCACCGCGGCTATAGCGTGGGTTGGGCGGTCGGTCTCTTTGGCGATCGCCTCCGTCGCGGTCGAGACCTGTTCGTAGCTCATCGCACCTCTCCGATCACCAGCTTCGAATCGGGCGCTGGGCCGTCACCGATCTCCCACGCTTGCTCCAGCAACTCCATGGCGGTTTCCAACCTGGCCCGATCGTTCCAGTTTACGCTCGCCAGCGAGTCACCTTTACCAACGGCGTCTCCCACCTTGGCGTGAATCGTGAAGCCCACCGCCGGATCGATGTGGTCTTCCTTGCTGGCGCGACCCGCTCCCAGACGCACCGCGGCGTGCCCGATATCAAGAGCCGCGCACCGCGTGACCACCCCGGCCCGGGGCGCTGTCAGCTCGCTGCTGTTGGCAGGCTGGGGGAGTCGCGACGGGTCTTCGAGCACGGCTCGGTCACCGTCTTGCGCTGCGATGACATCGCCGAATTTCTCGAGAGCTGCTCCGCTCGATACTGCCTTGGCGAGCCGCTCCATGGCATCAGCGGGATCCTGGGTGATGCCACCCGCGATCAGCATCTCCACCGCCAGCCGATACACGATCTCAACCACGTCCGGCGGCCCCTCGCCCTTCAGCACTGCTATCGACTCGGCGATCTCGTTGGCGTTACCGACCTCGGCGCCAAGCGGTTGGTCCATGGCTGTCAGCAAGGCCACAACCCTGGTTCCATGGGATCGACCGATGCCCACCATGGTCTCCGCCAACAACCGCGCCGATTCCTCATCCTTCATGAACGCCCCGCTGCCAACCTTCACATCGAGCACCAAGGCGTCGAGGCCCTCTGCCAGCTTCTTGGACATGATCGAGGATGCGATAAGGGGAATCGACGGCACCGTGCCTGTGGTGTCTCGCAGTGCGTATATGAGGCGATCGGCCGGCACCAGGGTTTCCGATTGGCCGGCCAGCACGATGCCGTGGCGGTGCACGATTTCGGTGAAGCGATCGGGGTCGAGCGCGGTCTTGAAGCCAGGTATCGACTCGAGCTTGTCGACAGTGCCTCCGGTGTGGCCCAGGCCACGCCCTGACATCATCGGAACCACGACGCCGCATGCCGCGGCCATGGGTCCAAGGGGAATCGACACCTTGTCACCCACTCCGCCCGTGGAGTGCTTGTCGACCTTGGGCTGGGCCATGGCGGAGAAATCGAGCACGTCGCCGGAGTGGAGCATGGCCTCGGTCCACCACGCCAGCTCGTTCGAGTCGAGGCCCTGCCAATAGATCGCCATGAGCAGGGCCGCCATCTGATAGTCAGGAATCTCACCCCTGGTGTAGTTCCCGATGAGCCAAACGACGTCGAGCTCACTGAACCGGCCGCCGTCCCGCTTGCGCTCGATCATCTCGGTGACGCTCATGAGATGTCGGCCAGGAAGGAGTCGCCTTCGAGTGAACCTTCGACCCCGAGTGCCTCGGCCACCGTGACCGCCACGTCTCCATACTGGGCTCTCACGCCAAGATCGGCTCCGGCAGCAGCGAGACCGTGCACCAGAAGAGGCACGTACTCGCGGGTGTGGTCGGTGTCGCCATCCGTTGGGTCATTGCCGTGGTCAGCGCTGATGATGAGCAGGTCGGTATCGATCAGAGTGGAGATCACGTGACCGAGGTGGAGGTCGATCAGCTCCAGGCCTTCGGCATAACCCTGCGGATTCTCTCTGTGTCCGTATCTCATGTCGAGGTCCACCAGGTTCGTCATCACGATGCCGCGATCGATGGACTTGACCGCCTTGATCGTCTGGCGCAGTCCGTCTTGGTCCCCTTCGGTGTGAACGGCGTCGGTGAGACCTCGGCCGACGAAGAGGTCTTCGATCTTGCCAACGCCCACCACATCGAGGCCCGCTTCCTTGGCTAGGTCGAGCAAGGTGGGACCGTGAGGAGGCATCGCCAGGTCGCGGCGGTCGTAGGTACGGTGGAAAGATCCCAGCTCGCCTTCGAATGGACGGGCGATGATGCGGCCTATGTGGTAGTCGTCCGCTATGACCCGGGCGGCCTCGCAGATCCGATACAGCTCGGGCAGAGGCACCAGGTCGGTATGTGCCGCGATCTGTAGCACCGAGTCGGCGGAGGTGTAGAGGATGGGTTTGGCGGTCTCTAGGTGCTCCGGGCCGAGCTCCTTGATGATCTCGGTGCCCGATGCCGCGTAGTTGCCGAGGAAACCGGTGCCTGTCGCTTCGACCAGGCGCTCCACAACCTCAGGAGGAAAGCCGTCGGGGAACGTAGCGTGAGCTTCGGTTGTGACCAGACCCGCCAGTTCCCAATGCCCTGTTGTCGAATCCTTGCCAGCCGACTTCTCTGTGAGCTTGCCGTAACCCATGTTGGGGTCTGATGCGGGTTCCACTCCCATCACCGGATGAAGATTGCCGAGCCCCGCCGCGGCAAGGTTTGGCAGCGTGAGGCCGCCCACTGCCTCGGCCACATGGCCGAGCGTGTCGGACCCAGCATCGTCGTAGTTAGGCGCATCGGGGGCCGCCCCTACCCCACAGCTATCCATCACGATGATGATCGCTCTGTTGATCATGTTGATCATGTTGGCCATTCTGCTCGTCGCACCTTGCCTTTGACGACGTCGATGCCCTCGGCCTTCAGCAGCGCCGTCTGCTTTCTCTCGTGCCCTGGCACCAGGCGACCGTCGGCGGTGACCACTCTCCACCACGGGAGGCCGTCGCCGCGCGCCAGAACGTTGCCGACCGCTCGTGCCGCTCCTGGGAACCCGGCTTCTTCCGCTACTTCTCCGTACGAAACTACGTCTCCCGGTCGAAGCCGACCGAGCACGACTGATACTGCTGCCTCGAAGTCGGCGGATGGTTGCAGGCGAGGCATGGTTCGGTAGATAGCAGCTGGGGGGCCACCGCTCACAGGGTCCCGAATAAACGGTCACCCATGTCACCTAAGCCAGGCTGGATGTAGTAGCGGTCGCTGAGATCGCGGTCCTTGGCGGCGGCCACGATTCGAACATCCGGGTGGTCTTGCTGCATCCGCTCCAGACCTGCCGGTGCGGCCACAACGCACAGAGCCGTGATGTTGGTTGCTCCTGCTTCCTTGGCCTTGTCGCAGGCCCACGAAAGCGATCCGCCGGTGGCCAGCATCGGCTCCAGGATCAGAACCTGGGCTCCAGCCATCTCGGGGAACTTGACGTAGTACTCCTCGGGCATGGCCGTATCTTCGTTGCGAGCCACTCCGGCGTAGCCGACTTTGACGTGTGGAACGAGATCGACAACGGCGTCGAGTAACCCCAGTCCGGCCCGCAGCACTGCCACCGCGACCAGGTCACCGATCTTGTATCCCTTGGTCGTCTCGAGCGGGGTCTCGACCTCGATCTCCATTGTGGAGGATTCCCGTGTGGCTTCAACCAACAGGAGATAGGTCAATCGGCGAGCTGCAGCTCGGAATTGCTCGGGATTGGTTTCCTTGTTGCGGAGGCGCGTCAGATAGTGGGCAGCAAGCGGATGTTCCACGATCGTTAGGTCCACTGACCCTCCTCGGCCTTTGAATCAGCGTAGCCCGCCAGGCCGGGGTGCCGCCTGGCGGTACAATCCCGCACGATGTTCGATGCCCTGACCGCTCGGCTCGGAGGCGTGTTCGAGCAGCTTCGTGGTAAGGGCCGTCTGTCGGATTCCGATGTCGACCAGTCACTGCGCGAGGTGCGCCTAGCGCTGCTTGAAGCCGACGTGGCCGTTCCTGTAGCCAAGTCGCTCTTAGAGCGAGTGCGCCAGCGCGCCGTTGGTGCCGAGGTCACCAAGAGCCTCACTCCGGGTCAGCAGGTCGTCAAGATCGTGCATGACGAGCTGGTGGCCACGCTTGGCGGAGAGGCAGCCGAGTTGGTATCGCCGGACAAGCCACCATTGGTTGTCCTAATGGTCGGTCTGCAGGGATCTGGCAAGACCACCTCCGCAGCCAAGCTGGCGAGCTTGGTGAAGTCCAAAGGGCGGCGTCCCCTGCTGGTGGCCGCCGACCTACAGCGCCCGGCGGCTATCGATCAGCTCGAAACCCTGGGAGGGCGAATCGGCGTGCCGGTCTTCGTCGATCGCAAATCGAAACCGGTGAAGCTCGCCAAGGCGGCATTGAAGGAAGCCCGCAACCAGGGCAACGATGTGGTGATCGTCGACACCGCCGGCCGGCTCCAAATCGACGATGAGCTGATGTCCGAACTTGCTGCTCTGGAAAAGGCCACAGAGCCCGACGAGGTTCTCCTTGTCGTGGATGCCATGACCGGTCAGGACGCCGTCAACGTCGCAGAAGGCTTCTTAGCGAGAACCGACCTCACCGGAATCGTTCTGACCAAGCTGGATGGTGATGCCAGGGGAGGAGCTGCGATTTCGGCGCGGGAGGTGACGGGCCGCCCCATCAAGTTCGCTGGTGTGGGAGAAGGTCTTGACGACTTCGAGGTCTTCCATCCCGATCGCATGGCTGGGCGCATTCTTGGGATGGGCGACGTGATGACCCTCATCGAGAAGGCCGAAGAAACCTGGGATGAGCGCGAGGCCGCCGCCGCCGCCGAGAAACTGTTCAAGGCAGAGTTCACGCTGGAGGACTTCCTCTCGCAGTTCCAACAGATCCGTCGCATGGGGTCACTGAGCTCAATCGTTGGTATGCTTCCCGGCGCAGCTGGAGCACTCGGTGATATTGAGGTTTCCGATAAGGACCTGTCCCGGGTCGAGGCGATCATCCGGTCTATGACTCCCGCAGAGCGGCGCGAGCCGAAGACAATCTCGGGCAGTAGGCGCAAGAGAATCGCCGCAGGTTCGGGTACTTCGGCCCAGGCGGTCAACGGGTTGCTGAAGCAATACTCGCAGACCCAAAAGATGATGAAACAATTGGCAGCGGGCGGCGGTCCGCTCGCAGCATTGACCGGGCAGAAGCGCAAGCCGAAGCCCAAGTCGAACAAGAAGCGCAAGAAGAAGAGGTAACGGATGGCGGTGAAGATTCGCCTGAAGAGAATGGGCAAGAAGCGCCAGCCCAGCTACCGAGTGGTAGTGGCCGAAGCCCGTTCGCCGCGCGATGGGCGATTCATAGAGCAGATCGGTCGATACGACCCGTTGCAGCACCCCTCGATCGTTGAGATCGATAACGATCGAGCTCTCGATTGGCTCGGCAAAGGGGCCCAACCCACCGATGCCGTTCGCAAGTTGCTCCAGATTTCAGGCGCCTGGGGGACCTTCCGCGCCACCAAGGGCGAGGCCGACACCGTCGGTGAGTTGGCCCCACCGCCGACCCGCCAGAAGCGTTCCAAGAAGGAGAAGGCTCGCGCCGCCGCCGTAGCCGAGCCAGCAGAGGCCACATCTGAGGAAGGCGAGGCAGCCCCCGAAGCCGCCGCCGCAGAAGAGCCCGCAGCCGAGGCGCCGGCAGCCGAAGAAGAGCCCGCAGCCGAGGCGCCGGCAGCCGAAGAGCCAGCGCCCGAGCCTGAATCCGACGAAGAGCCCAAGCCCGAGGAGGGATGATGAAAGGCCAAATCGTTGAGAGCGTCGTCAAGTTCATCGTTAGTGAGATCGCAGAAGACCTCGATTCTCTTGAGGTGTCGGTGACCGAAGAGGGGCCCGATGAAGTTGTTGCCGAGGTGCGGGCGTCAAAGCCCGACATGGGGCGCGTCATAGGTCGCAGAGGGCGTGTGGCTAAGTCCATTCGCATCCTGGCTCAGGCCGCCGCAGACGAAGAGGGGCTGCAAGCTCAAGTTGAGTTCGCCGACTAGCCGCATTCCGGTTGGGCGAGTGGGGCGACCCCACGGCCTCAAGGGCGAAGTGACGGTGGTCGCCGACACCGACCATCCAGGTCGGTTCGAGCCGGACGCAGTCTTTCTCACCGCCGATTCACCTCCCCGGGAATTGGTGCTGATCTCCACCCGCCGCCACCACGGAGCGCTCTTGGCCTCCTTCGTCGGCGTCGAAGACCGAGAACACGCTGCGGAACTGCAGGGAGCGGTGCTCACGATCGACACCCAGGAGAGGCGAACGCTGTCGGAAGGCGAGTTCTGGCCAGACGACCTCCAGGGTTTGGCCGCGCTGGACCACAATGGCGACAAGATCGGCACGGTTACCGGAGTTGTTCTCGGCGAGGCGCAGGATCGGCTCGTTATCACCACAACCGACGGCGATCTGTTCGAGTTGCCCTTCGTGGATGAGTTGGTGGGGGAGGTGCACCCTTCCGGCGGGTTCGTGGTGATCTTGCCGCCACAGGGTCTTCTGCCGGAACAGGGCTAACCCATCGAAAGCTCGACGGTCACGCCGCGCGGGTCGCCGGTCGCGGCGCTGTCCTCTCCAACGAATAGGTCGACTCTGCCGCTCGGGCCGGTTGGGATCTCCATAGTGAAGCGCCCCCAAGCATCCAGGTAGTCCGTGGCCGTGGTGAACGTCTCGAATGCAAGCTCGTCGAGGGCCAGCAACCGGGCTACAACGGTCGCTTCGAAAGTGCGTGCATAGCCAGACACCCTGATGGGGTAGGCCGCGTCTCCACTTGACGGTTCGAAAACGATCACGTTCTCGCCGATAACCGGTGTTGGCGTCGCCTCGGCACCCGAGCCAGGCCGGAGATCGATCACGACACGGGCGGGACTGTCGAGAGCGGTGATGCGGGCTTCCGGGCTGGGATTCACGTGAAGATCTACCAACAGCGTGCCAGGGAAGTCGCGCACAACGAAGGCTCGATCCGCCAGCGCTCCCTCGAACGCTGCGTCGGCAACGGCGGTCAGCGCGATCACCGGTGGCAGCGTGATGCGGACCACGCCACTAGACAACATCTCTGCCGATACTGGGCCACTGGAGGTGGCTGGAGCACCGTCTGCGCTAACGAGATCCACAACGAACCGCTCGCATCCGTCGTACGCCGCCCATCTCAATGCCGCGACCTGGCGAGCATCCCCGCCGTCGTCTCCGGCGGTCCCCAGCAAACCGACGTCGCGAAAGGGCACGTCGCCGATCAGGCAGGGGGAGTCGATCGGTGCCGTGTCGGGGGAGGTGGTCGCTACCGAAGTTGGCGCCACCGAAGTCGATGGGGAGCTCGCGATGGTGGTGGATGCGGACGATGCGCTACAGCCCACGCCAACCATGGCGAATGCGACCGTTGCGATGACCTGCTTCATGGCGCGAGGCTAGGCGACCACCTCCCAGCTGGCACCCGATGGGCGCTGCAAGGTGAGCGGCGTGATAGCTTCGCCCCGATGTTTCCGGAACCCGATGCGGCGTTGGCCATGAGATTCCTTGAAGGCAAGCGCGATCCCCGACCGTTGCTGGTCGAGGCGTCCCGCTTGCGCGATGAGGGCAAGGGTCACACCGTTACCTACTCGCGCAAGGTCTTCGTTCCCATCACCACCTTGTGCCGCGACACCTGTACCTACTGCACTTTCGCCAAGCCCCCAGGTGCAGGAGGCCAGTACCTAACGCCAGATGACGTTCTCGCCATCGTCAAGGCAGGCCAATCACATCGTTGCACAGAAGCTCTGCTGACGCTCGGCGATCGCCCGGAGGACCGCTGGCCTCAGGCTCGCCAGTTCCTCGCCGAGCACGGGCACACCTCGACCCTCGAATACGTGGCTGCCATGAGCGAGCTGGTGATAGAGGAGACCTCGCTGTTCCCTCACGCCAACCCTGGGTTGATGAGCCAGGGGAACATCGAGGCGCTACGGCCCTCGAATCCATCGATGGGGTTGATGCTCGAGAACATCTCCCCGCGGCTGATGGAGCCGGGCATGCCTCACCACAACTGCCCGGACAAGGAGCCGCAAATGCGGGTCGACACCATCGAGTCCGCCGGTCGGGCCAAGGTCCCTTTCACGTCGGGGATCCTGGTTGGCATCGGCGAGCGACCGCAGGAGGTCATCGATAGCTTGTTCGCTCTAGCCGAGCTCCAGCAGCGTTGGGGGCACCTCCAGGAGGTCATAGTGCAGAACTTCAGGGCGAAGAACGACACGGTCATGAGACGCCACGCAGAACCCACGGTGCAGTACTTCGCACGGGTCGTCGCCGTTGCCCGTTGGATACTTGGGCCCGAGATGAATCTCCAGGTGCCCCCCAACCTCACAGATGACTTTGAGGTATATCTGGCGGCTGGCATCAACGATTGGGGTGGCGTCTCGCCGCTCACCATCGATTGGGTCAATCCCGAGGCGCCTTGGCCACACCTCGAGGAGCTTGGAAACCGCAGCGAGGTTGCCGGCTTCGAGCTGAAGCCGCGCCTCCCTGTGTATCCGGAGTACATCACCGCCGACTGGATAGACCAAGGTTTGCTGCCTGCGGTCAAGAACGCAGTTGACGCGGATGGCTACGCTCTCGCTCCGCAGGAGGCCACCGCATGATCACGTTCTGTCGAGTTCGACCCGCTGCAGGGGTCAACGAGGTGTGGGCAACTACCCGAAGACGCGAAGGCACCAACGTGCTCGAGCTGGAGGTCCTTGGCAGTGCCGACCGGGCTGGAGCACTGGCCGGCGGGGTGCTGCCGGTGGCTGGGCCTGCAGATGGCGCCGAACCAGCAGCCTGGTTGGTTAGCGCGGCCCAGGCTTTGGAACTGGCAAGCAAAGGCGTCCCCGGATGGCGCTTGACCATTGTGGACTCGGGACAGCGTGAAGAGGTGCTCGATGCGCTCGCCAGGTCGGGCGCTGCGTTCTTGCGCACCAAGCGAAGCACCGTCGCCGACGCCGCCATGTTGGTTGGCCTTCCGGCCATCGACGCCCGGGCTTCGGTATTTGTCGACTCGGTCGAAGACGCGGTGGACGCATGCCGCTCCGGTGCTGGCGACCTCTTGCTGCGCGACTGGGACACCGAGAGCATCGGCGCACTGCGCGATGTCCTTGCGCCGGATCGGTTGGTCGAGAGGTCTGCGTTTCCGGTTGGACTCACGGTGGATGAGGCTCGGTCCCACCTCGATGCCGACCTTCTCAAGACCTATCTGGATCAAGTCGATGGCTCGGGAGCCGCCCGCCCCCGCTACGAATGGGCGCCCGGCAGGGACATGGCGGCCCCAGTCCCCGAAGGTCGCCTCTCCGCAGCGTGGCCAGATCGGGGCTGGCTCAACGGACCAGGTGATTCGGGTCTGGCGGGACTCGATCCTGAGTTGCGTGCCACGTTGGAACGCTCTCTGGGTGGTCTTGCTCCCAACACTGGCGAGCTGGTTCGCTTGTTCGGGGCCCGCGGCATCGAGGTTGAAGCTATCGCAGCCGTCGCCGACCAACTGCGAGCTCGTACCAACGGCGACACCGTCACCTACGTCGTCAACCGCAACATCAACTACACCAACCAGTGTTACTTCCGATGCGGCTTCTGCGCGTTCTCCAAGGGCCCGAGGTCGTTGAACCTCCGCGGCGATCCGTACCTGTTGGAGATCCACGAGGTGGCCTTCCGTGCCAAAGAAGCAAGGGAGCGGGGCGCCACCGAGGTTTGCCTGCAGGGCGGCATCCACCCCAACTTCACCGGCGACTTCTACCTGTCGGTGCTAAAGGCGATCAAAGACACCGTTCCCGACATGCATGTCCACGGCTTCACGCCGCTCGAAGTATGGCAAGGAGCGGAGACCTTGGGCATGTCGGTCCGTGACTTCCTCGTCCAACTGCGCGACGCCGGCCTTGGCACTCTGCCCGGCACGGCTGCAGAGATTCTCGATGACGATGTGCGAGAACACCTGTGCCCCGACAAGATCCGGACATCGCAATGGGCGGAGGTCATGATCACTGCCCACGAGCTCGGGATGAGATCGACCTCCACGATGATGTTCGGACACATCGATGGACCGCAGTCGTGGGCCAATCATCTCGAGGTGCTCCGCCATATCCAGCGGCGCACTGGAGGTATCACCGAGTTCGTCCCGCTGCCGTTCGTTCACATGGGTGCTCCCATATACCTGCGCGGCGAGTCGCGCCCCGGACCCACCTGGGACGAGGTGGTCTTGATACATGCCGTTGCCCGCATCGCGCTCGATGGCCTCATCCCCAATATCCAGGCCAGTTGGGTGAAGCTTGGCCTTGCCGCTGGCGCCCGGCTGCTCGACGCAGGTTGTAACGATCTTGGCGGCACGCTGATGGACGAGAACATCTCGCGAGCTGCCGGGGCTGCTCACGGGCAGATGGCGACAGCGGAAGAGCTCGAGTCCGCCATCACCGCAGCCAGACGGATCCCCAGCCAAAGGAATACGGTTTACGAACCGGTCGCTGTAGGCCAACAGGTGGGCGAACAGTAGAAATAGGTTCTGATCGCCGACGATCTACGGCGTGACCACGATGAGGTCGGGATCGTTGAAGCGGTCCGCCGTTGCGTCGATGGTGACAGTGACGTTGCGGCCGCCCAGCCGGGTGAATCCGTCGCCGAATGTTGCAGCGAACGCCGAGGAGCTGCCCGACATCCGGATCGATAGCTGGCGCATCCATGGTTGTTCGGCGTCGACCACAAGATCGAAACTATCCACCCGCACTCGTGATCCCTCGTTGATGAGTCCGATGGCCTGTGCGGCTTCGGTCCCAAGTTCGTAGCGCAACGCCGGGGTCTCGTCCAGCTCGATCTGCTCCGGCTCAAACAGGGCGATAACCGCGTCAAGCCCGGAGTCGGTTATCGAAACCGGCCACCCAGGGCAGTAGATGAGGTCCCCCTGTACGCCGAACCCTTCGAGCGGCACTCGCTGGAAGCCAGGTTCCTCGGCGTCGGCGTCGTCGAGCCACACCACATCGCCGTCTGCTACGTACTCACGTTGGGTCTTGAGGTCGTCGATCTCAACCTCGAGGAGGCACTGCAGTTTGTCTGGTCCCACCTCTATGCCGCTGGTGCGAATAGAGGCTCGCGAGCTGCCTTTGTCGATCACCTGGTAATAGGTGAAGCTGTAGGCACCGGCCTCGAGCAATTCAGTTGGTGGCGGGGGAGGGGTGATCTCGCCACTGGCAACTCCCACCACCCGCGCTTCAAGCGTTTCGGCCAGCGTCACCGCCCTCACCCGGCGGTCGGAGTCGTCTGGGGCGAGGACCGATGCGAACCCCAGGATCCGCCCAACTCGGAAAGCCACCAGAGTCTCGTACAGCTGAGGCTCTAACCCAGGATGGCCCTCCGCCAGTATCAACCCGGTGGCCTCTTGTCCCACCTCGTTCACCACGAAGCCGTCGACGGTTGCTATGGCCAGGTCGGATGGGTGTCCACCGCCCACACCCTTCGATGCGTCTTGCACGAAGTCCTCCAGATAGTCGGAGGCTCCTTGGTCGGCGGTGAAGATGGCGACCCAGAGCTGAATGCCGGTGACGTCCGATGGACCGATCCGAACCTGGCGGGGCATGAGCGAGGAGCGCGCGCCCGCGCTCCTTCCGAATTCGATTATGTCTTCCTCTTCGTCTTGGGAGTCGAGCACCGAGTGCCGAACTACTTCTTCGTTGGTCTCGAATGACAGTTCGGCGACCTCGAAGCCTTCGTACTCTTCACCAAGGGCCTCGGCGTCGGGCACCATGTAGATCACCTCGTCGTCGCTTATCTCGCGCACGGTGATGACGGCATCGACGATGGGCATGGTTGAGGTCACCGCGACAGGGGAGATGCCCGCCGTGGTAGTTGGCACCGTTGTGGCGGCCGCGGTGTTGATCGGGGGCGCCGTCGAAACGGCGTTCGGTGGGGCATCTGTGCACGCCGCGGCGATAAGCATCAGAGCGAGGATGGGGGCTAGGTGTCGCAAGGTGGTCTCCGAAAGGTTATCGGTGTGGGCAGGCGGAGCTGTAGGCCGCTGGAAGAACGAGTCTGGAGTTGGCGATCTAGCCGCAAGTAACCGATGAGGAACATCGGGTAACTTTGCCTGATGCGCCCTTACGACTCCCCGGACGAAGCTGCGTTTCGGGCCGAAGCTGTCAAGTGGCTGGAGGCCAATGCCAGCTACTACGAGCGCCCCCCGGTGCTGATCTCGTCGATAGTGTCCGAGTGGTCACCGGAAGAGGAATCCAAGCAACTGGCTGTCGCCAAGGACTGGCAGCGGCGCAAGTTCGAAGCAGGCTGGGCAGGAGTCCACTGGCCGACCAAGTACGGGGGAAGGGGCGGCACGCTGATGGAGGCCCTCATCTTCGGTCAGGAAGAGGCGAAGCTCGACGTTCCGTGGGATGCCCTGGTGGTCGGGCTGGGATGGTGCGGTTTGGCGGTAATGGCCCACGCCAGCCCCGAGTTGTCCGATGCTGTCCTCAAACCTTTGCTGCGGGGCGACCAGGTGTGGTGCCAGCTGTTCTCCGAGCCGGGCGCTGGCTCGGATCTGGCAGGCTTGGCAACCAGGGCGGAACGCGATGGAGACGAGTGGGTGATAACGGGTCAGAAGGTGTGGACCACTCTCGCCCACCAGGCCGACTTCGGGCTGCTCGTCGCCCGCCACGATTCAGACTTGCCAAAGCACCGAGGTATGACAGCCTTCCTGGTGGATATGTCGGCCGAGGGCATCGAGACTCGCCCCATGCACCAGATGACCGACTCCGCCAATTTCAACGAAGTCTTCCTCGACGGAGTGAGGGTCCCCGACAGCCATCGCGTTGGCGAGGTGGGGGCGGGCTGGAGCGTGGTTATCACGACGTTCACCCACGAGAGGTTCAGCCCCTCGTTCGCCAACACGGCCATCCTCGACGCGTTGCGGCGCTGGGTGGAATTGTCGGGGCGCAAGGACGAGCCGTTGGTTAGGGAGCGCTACGCCGATATCTATATGAGAGCCGTTGGGCTCAAGTACCTCAGCATGCGCCTGCTTACCGATATCTCTCAGGGACGACTACCCGGTCCCGAGGGTTCAACCATGAAGCTGGCGGGCTCGTTGCTGCTGGCCGACATATACGAGTTCGGTCTCGAACTACAGGGGCCATATGGGGCACTCTTGGGTAGAGATGCACGCGAGGGCGGCGAATGGCAAACGGGATTCCTGGGGATACCCGGCCTGCTGATCGGTGGGGGGACCTCGGACATTCAGCGCAACATCATCGCCGAGAGGGTGTTGGGCCTGCCGGGCGATATCAGGGTCGACAAGGACGTGGCATTCGGCGACGTGCCGAGAGCTGGTTAGCTGCGGTCGCGCAGAGTTACGGCCGTGCCTGTCATGGTGACCAACAGGCGTCCACCCACTTGGGTGTACCGAACCGACGCACCAACTACCGCGTGTGCACCCTTGGCCACGGCGGAGTCGATGAGTCCTCGCTGAGCGACGTCTCTGCCCTCGTCGAGGGCAGCCCCCAGCAGCGATTCGTCAGCCAGCAAGGAATGAACCGCTGCCTCGCCAGCGATCACACCCAGGTAAGTGTCGACCTCCCACGCTGGGAATCCGCTGGTGGTGGTGACGACGGGGCGCCATTGTTCGGCTACCCAGCCTTGAGCCGAGTTCTCCCATTGAGACCCCCACGTTGTGCCGAGTCCGTAGTCATCGTCTCTGTCTGAGATCTCAGAAGCTGGCAGATATGGGGAGCGGAGGTCAACCACCAGTTGGCCGGAGGGAGGCGGTTGGATCGGTGCGACGTCGGATTCGTCGGCCAGCCGAACTCGTGCCTGCTCGATGGCAGCAGCCAGTCGCTGTCCGGGTCCGGCAGGTCTCCCCGGTCTCCAGTAGCCCCCCTCGATGCGCTCTTGTGCGGTGTACTCGCTCAACTTGTGGCGAGGATACGCTTGGGTCGTGGAGATCCACGTGATTTCGATCTTCCCGGAGTTCTTTGATTCACCCCTTCGAACCTCGCTGCTGTCCCGCGCCCAGGCCGAAGGACACCTCAGTGTCACCATCCACGACCCCCGCGATCATGCCGATGGGCCTCATCGGCAAGTCGACGACGCGCCGTTTGGGGGAGGGGCAGGCATGGTGATGATGATCGAGCCACTCGCCAGAACCCTCGAACCGCTCGCCGGTTCACACAAGATCCTGCTCACGCCTGCGGGCGCACCTCTTCGCCAATCAATGCTGAAAGACTGGGCCGAGCTCGATTCGCTGTCCCTGGTGTGTGGTCGGTACGAAGGTGTCGACGAGCGAGTGGCTCAACATCTGGTGGATGAAGAGGTGTCGCTAGGGGATTTCGTCATGTTGGGCGGAGAGGTGGCTGCTTTGGCGATTCTGGAAGGTGTGGTGAGGCTCTTGCCTGGTGTGGTTGGCAATCCGGACTCGGTCGTCCACGAGAGCTTCAAAGATGGGCTGCTCGAGGAACCCCACTACACGCGCCCTGCCGAGTTCGGTGGTTGGGCCGTGCCGGAGGTGCTCCTGTCGGGCGACCACGGAAAGATCGATGAATGGCGCCGCCAACAGCGCGCCAAGCGAACCAAGGAACGAAGGCCTGATCTGAGCGACGAGGGTTAGCGGATGGGCTCGCGCACCGTTACACTCCGGCTCGCAATCGGCCCTCTGGCTGCCCTCTCGAAGGATCCCGATGAACACCCTCGACCATGTAGAGAGTTCCCGTCTGCGCGACGACATACCCGAATTCGCCCCTGGCGACACGGTCAAGGTGTCTGTGCGCGTTGTGGAGGGCGGTCGCGAGCGGGTGCAGCCCTTTGAGGGCGTCGTGATCTCTCGTGATGGAGGAGGGCTCAGCGAGACCTTCACCGTTCGCAAGATCAGTTTCGGTGTCGGTGTCGAGCGGATCTTCCCTCTGCACGCTCCGATCATCCAATCGATCGAAGTGTTGCGAAAGGGCGACGTTCGTCGCGCCAAGCTGTACTACCTCCGAGATCGAGTCGGGAGTAAGGCCATTCGGATCAAGGAGAAGCGCGACTAGGCGGTTCGGACCGCTCAGTCGATCGTCGGCGTGACCACCGAAGAAACTCCCGTTGGATCTCGCGAATCAGCAGATTCCTCCGAGTCCCAGGATTCCACCGCAGAGGTAGTAGACCGCCTGCGCACCAAGG
Source organism: Acidimicrobiia bacterium (assembly GCA_029863035.1). Next base: position 17,231 of record JAOTWH010000004.1, read on the forward strand.
CCCGCCAAACCTCCGACATAAAGAAGGCGCATCGTTCGTTCTGGCGCGAGCTTCCCGTTCTGGTGCTCATCGCACTTGTGGTGGCCGTCGTCATCAAGACGTTCCTGGTGCAAGCCTTCTACATCGAGTCTGGATCCATGATGGACACCCTCATCGAAGGCGATCGGGTGATGGTGAACAAGCTCTCGTTCCGCTTCGGCAGTGTCGAGCAAGGCGACGTGGTGGTCTTCGACCCCCCGGCATCCGAGCAACAGAGAGACGACGAGTCGCTGCCCGGAGCCTTCGTGCGCAACATCGCCGAGTCGATCGGCCTCTCCCAGCCATCGTCGGAGTTCATCAAACGAGTCATAGCCACCGAAGGTGAAACCGTTGAGATCAGCGACAACGTGGTGATGGTCGATGGGGTGGCGCTGCAGGAGGATTATCTGCGCGAGGGCTCGGTGATGTCAAACTTCGGACCGATAACCGTTGGCGACAACCAGGTGTTCGTCATGGGTGACAACCGCAACCAGAGTCGCGATAGCCGGTTCTTCGGGACGATCCCCGAGGGTGACATAGTCGGCAGGGCGTTCGTCAAGGTCTGGCCCCCCAGTCGGTGGGGCGGTCTGTAGCCGCTGAGACGGTCGGGCGCGTTCCTACACTCGCTCGTTCATGGGGCTGAAGCGTTCGGGTGTGAGATGGCTAGGAGCCGTTGCGGCCCTTGCGTTGGCTGTGGCTGCGTGCACCCAAGTGCTCACTCCCACCGCCGGAGAGCCCGGACTTCTCAACGTCGATGAGCCGGGAGGTGTGACGACCTCCGTTGTCGACGCCACCGAAGCCCCCGCTGCCGATACCTCCTCTGCCCCCTCCGAGAGCACCCCGCCCGAGACGGCGACGGACCCCACGACCGGTGAGCCGCTAGCCGAATTCCAGGGACTCACTCTCGAGCTGGTGACCGACGCCGTTGCTCAGCCAACCATGGTTACGGCACCCGTTGGCGACGAGCGGCTGTTCATCGTTGAGCGATTCGGGCGCATCTTCGTTTACGACCCGAACAGTGGCCTGCTCGATATTCCGTTCATTGACCTTCGTGACTCGGTTCTGGCCAACGGCATCGAGCAGGGGCTGTTGGGCTTGGCGTTCCACCCCGATTATGCGAGCAACGGTCGCTTCTTCGTCTACCACATCAACAAGAGCGCCAATCGCGCCCTCGTTGAGTATCGAGTGAGCGATACAGATCCCAACCGAGGCGACCCGGCAACGCAGAAGGTTCTGGTCGAGCGGGCTCAGCCGCCCGATTCGGGCGACATCCGTCACTACGGGGGGATGGTCGAGTTCGGTCCAGACGGACTCCTATACGTGTCGTCCGGCGACGGAGCCGATTCCCGCGGCCAGGGGCAGAACCCCGACAGCCTCTTCGGGGCTATCTGGCGCATCGACGTGGACGACGGTGATCTCTACGCCATCCCGGCAGACAACCCGTTCGTAGCAGGGGGGGCGCCCGAAGTGTGGGCCTACGGCCTCCGCAACCCGTGGCGGTTCACGATCGATCCGGTTGATCGGCTCATCTACATCGCCGATGTCGGCCAGGAGCGATGGGAGGAGATCGACGTGGCCTCCATCGATACGCCCGGTATCAACTTCGGCTGGGCCGACATGGAGGGCACCCATTGCTTCTTCGACGGCGAGTGCGAGACAAGGACCGACCTGGCGTTGCCGGTACTCGACTACAGCCACGATGAAGGCTGCTCGGTGAGTGGCGGCGTCGTGTATCGGGGGGCGGCCATCCCGGAGCTGAACGGCCATTACTTCTACGGGGACTGGTGCGGACAATGGGTCCGCAGCTTCTTGTTGGTGGATGGCGTAGCGACGGCGCAGACCGAGTGGACGTTGCCAGATCCGGGCCAGGTGCAAGCGATAGGCACCGACAGTGCCGGCGAGATGTACATCGCCAGCTTCGGTGGGACGGTTTCGAAGGTGGTGGCGATCCGGGACGGATGAAATCCGTCAGAGGTGTGGGGTACAACAGGAACTTGAGCACTAATGCCGGTATCATCAATCGTCCGCCCCAGGAGAAACCCATGGCAGAAGAAGATCTCGAACGTTACGAAACAGAGGTCGAGCTTCAGATCTACCACGAGTACCGCGACGTATTGCCGCTGTTCAAGTACGTGGTCGAGACGGAGCGCCGCTTCTACCTCGCCAATCAGGTCGACGTCGAGACGAAGGTCTCCGACCGCGCCACCTATTTCGAGATCAAACTAGAAGACGCCTGGGTGTGGGACATGTACCGACCGGCCCGGTTCCTCAAGAACGTCAAGGTGATGAGCTTCCGCGACGTGAACATCGAAGAGCTCGAGCCACAACCCTCTCTCTAGACCGTCCCTCTATCGCCAGGCTTGGCGAAGATCTTGCTGCCTCGTTCCTGGAATCGCGCGGTGCTTCGATTCTGGGTCGCAACCTTCGTTACGGCCGGGGCGAGATAGACCTGTTGGTCAACCTTGGGGGAGTTGTGGTAGCGGTAGAGGTGAAGACCGCACGACGGAGGGACATCGATCCGGCCGAGAACTTCACTGATGACAAGGCTCACATGGTGAGGCGCACGGCGCTTCGGCTTCGTCCTCCAGCCAAGCGGATCGATCTGATAACGGTCATCGTGGACGACCACGGCGTGGCCATGAGATGGATCAAGGAGGCTGCCTAAAGGAGACCGCTGAGCGACGCATGTCACCGATCTCGACGACCAGATCATCGCCACTCGCTGCGTCCTCCGCCTCGACGCAGTTACCACTGCGCCTTCGTTGTGCGTCCTTGCGACTGACGCGCCTGGCCGCCGATCTCGGCAACGGCATCACTCAGCAGACTCCTGGCGGCGACGCCCTTCTTTGAACCAGCAACCGCGGTGCCAGTGGCGGCGCAGATCGGGGGCGTCCTCGGGCACAACGACTAAATGGCCAACACCGGGCGGGATGTCGCCGCTGCATCCGGGGCACAGATAGCTCTTCCGAGCTGCGTAGGGCTGAACGAGGGTCACGACCTCTACCCCGAAAGAGCCGCCCATGCCACCAGGCCTATCGCGATACCGATCGTCACCAACACCAGCACCACGTCGAGAACGGTGCGGTCCTGGGGACGAAATGGATTGAAGCCCACGGCGCCATGGTACGGACCAGTTCTAGGCTGGCTGGATGATCCGCATAGAGGACATTGGGAGGGTTCGCCGCCTCATTCTTGACAACCCGCAACGCAAGAACGCCATCCCTGCGAGCGGTTGGCCTCAACTTGGCGAAGCTCTAGGGGAATTCGAGCGGTCCTCTCAGCGTGCCTTGGTGGTGAGCGGAGCCGGCGGCGATTTCTGCTCTGGCGCCGACCTGGCCGACGGGCAATTCGATCTGTCGAGCAGCTCGAGAGCTTACGCCAACATGGCCACCATTGGTCGGGCCGCCACCGCGTTGCATCGCATCACCAAGCCAACGGTGGCAGCCGTGGAAGGGGTGGCGGTGGGCGCCGGCATGAATCTGGCGCTCGGCTGTGACATCGTTGTTGCGTCGCGCACTGCCCGCTTCTCTGAGATCTTCGTCCGCCGCGGGCTGACCGTTGACTTCGGCGGAACCTGGCTCCTACCGCGCTTGGTTGGCCTAGCCACAGCCCGCGAGCTGGCTCTCACCGGAAGGATGGTCGACGGCATCGAGGCCAAGGAGTTAGGACTGGTGGCGCGGGTCGTTGAGCCAGACCAGTTGGAACCCGAGGCTTTGCTCTTGGCCGAGGAGCTGGCGGCAGGGGCACCCCTGGCACAGCGTTTGATCAAGACCGCCATGGAGCGCTCACACGGCTGGACCTTCGAGCAGGCCCTGGCCTATGAGGACCAGGCGCAAGCGATCGCCATCAACAGTGAAGATGTGATCGAAGGGATCAGCGCCTTCGTCGAGAAGCGCCCGCCTGAGTTCAGGGGCAACTAGCCGTCAACAAGATGTCAGACGGACGCTTCCCATCCGTCGTACACGAGCCAAGGCGATTACAGGGCCGTTCGCGATCACCTTGGTTACCGCAATGGGGTTGCAACGCACCACAATGGCGGCAAATGTCGACACCCTTTCTGAACATTCGAGCAGGACACCCCGACTTTCTGGATCTGGAGTGGTCGAGGCCCATCAAGGACTGGCTGCCGGACCGCACCGTCGACCTACCCACCGGCATCCATCGCCACCCGGTGGTCTTTGTTCCATACGTGCGCGATATCTACGCCATAAAGGAATTGCCGCTGGCGGTGGCCCGCCACGAGTACTCCATGCTGCGCGGGTTGCGGGAGCTAAGGGCCCCGTCGGTGGAACCGGTCGGACTGGTCGAACGCCCCTGGTTGGCCCCTCAAACCGAGGGGGCGGGAGCGGTTATCACTCGATATCTCGACTACACGATGTCTTATCGGGAGCTGCTTGAGGGTGAGGGATTCGGAGCACGACGCAGTCAGATGCTCAATGCCTTCGCCAACCTTCTTGTAGAGCTGCACCTGCTCGGTTGCTTCTGGGGTGACGCCTCGCTGTCGAACGTGCTGTACCGCTACGACGCCGAGACCCTCCAGGTGACGATGGTGGACGGCGAGACCGTCGCTCTTCACGACTCGCTGAGCGACGGTCAGAGGAACGAGGACATCGAGATCATGATCGTGAACGTGGCCGGTGGCATGGCCGATATCGCGGCTCAGAGCGAGGAGCGATCTCAATCGGCCGAGGCCGTATCGACCGCCCTCGACCACGCCGACATGTCGCTCGGCGAGGACATCGCCCAGCGCTACAACGAACTGTGGGCCGAGCTCAACGCTCACGAGGAAATAGCTGAGACCGAAGGCTTCCGCATCGAGCAACGAATCAGCCGCCTCAACGACCTCGGCTACGAAGTGGACGACGTGATCATCTCACCACCACCGGATGGCGGCAAGATCCGGTTCGGGCTCAAAGTCGGAGGGCGCCGCTTCCATAGCTCAAGGCTGCGCGACATCGTTGGGATCGATGCAACCGAGGGCCAGGCCCGGGTCATTCTTGGCGATCTGCGTTATCGCCAGGCGTACGGCGAAGGCGACTCGCCTAGCGGCAAGGCAGTGGCGGCAGTTCAATGGCGAGTGGGCACTTTCGAACCGATCCTGGAGCGCATTCGGGAGGTGTCGGGACCCCTTGACAACCCGGTGCAGGGATACGCCGACTTTCTCAACCACCGTCACTTGCTGGCGACCGAGGCGAAGCACGACATCGACGACGAGACCGCCTTCTCGGACTGGGTCGAGGCCGGTCGACCCGGCTACCCACTGGACTGATACCCACAGCGATCGACCGAACGCGTGTTGCGCAGCGGTCGAGCCAACTGTCACACCCTGGTCATACGTTGTGACAGATGTTCTCCGCAACGACATCGGTGGCACTTGTGGGCATCGAGGCCCGAGCCGTGCGAGTTGAAGTGCACGTTGGTGGCGGCAAACCGATCTTCTCTTTGGTTGGTCTGCCTGACGCCGCAGTTCGCGAAGCGAAGGAACGCGTCCGGGCCGCTCTGGCCTCGTCTGGCTTCCAGTTTCCGAATCGACGGGTAACCGTCAACCTGGCGCCGGCCGACCTCCCCAAGGCGGGCTCTGCCTACGACCTGCCCATCGCGTTCGGTGTGTTGGCAGCGTCGCGCGTTGTGTCTCCCGAGGCGGCCGAGGTCGTTGCGTTGGGCGAGCTAGCTCTCGACGGTTCGCTAAGGGCGGTGCGGGGAGGCCTGGGGGCAGGTGAGGTGTCGCGCGACATCGGCGTTCCTTGCGTGCTTCCTCCCGAGTCGGCTGTCGAGGCATCGCTGGTCGCGGGCGCCGAGGTCCGGGCCGCTTCGTCGCTGGCCGAGGCGGTATCGGTAGCCGTTGGGTCAACGCCCGGTCAGGAGATTCGGCTGCCAAGCGAGGAGGCACCTTCGGGTCGCGACCTCATGGCAGTTCGTGGTCAGGCTCGGGCGCGACGCGCCCTGGAAGTCACCGCGGCTGGGGGCCATCATCTACTTCTCACCGGGCCTCCCGGCACAGGCAAGACGCTGCTGGCGAGTTGCCTGCCGTCGATACTGCCAACCCTGACCGACACCCAACAGGTCGAAGTCGCCAAGGCCTGGTCGGCGGCAGGGCGATCGAAGCCTTCCCGCGCCAACCCCCCATTCCGCAGTCCGCACCACTCTGCTACGCCGGCGGCGTTGTTGGGCGGGGGGAGCGGCGTGCCATCGCCGGGCGAGTTGACACTTGCTCACCACGGGGTGCTCTTCCTCGACGAGCTTGGCGAGTTTCCGCCGTACCTGCTCGACGGCATGCGCCAGCCGCTCGAAGAGGGTTCTGTACACGTTGCTCGCAGAGGGGTGTCTGTGAAGTTCCCCTGCGACTGTCAGGTGGTAGCGGCGACCAATCCATGTCCATGCGGTTTCTTGGGCGACGAACGAGTGCCATGCGGATGCACCCCGGCTGCGGTAGCTCGGTACCGAAGGCGCTTCTCCGGACCCTTCCTCGACCGTTTCGATATCAGAACCTCTCTCAGCCGCCCCGACGGAGACGAGCTGCTTGGCCCACCCGGAGAGAACAGCGAAGCGGTCCGTTGCAGAGTGGTTGCGGCCCGGCTTCGCCAAGCGGGGAGGGGCTCGCTCAATCGGAACTTAGAGCGAGAGCAGATCGATCGGTTGGACTGGTCAAGCGATGCTGTGGCGTCGGTGCGTGCGGCGCTGTCGTCATCTCGGCTCAGCGGACGCGGTTTCGACAGGGTGCGGAAGGTGGCTGTCACCATCGCCGACCTGGCCGATTCCGATCGCATCGAGCAGCACCACGTGGCAGAGGCTCTCGGTTACCGGAAGGATTTCGAATGAAGACGAGCACGATCGATCTCGACGCCATGCCGAACCGGCTGGCGGAGTTGCCAGACTGCCCATCTCGCCTGTTCGTCCGAGGATCGATTCCTCGGGTTCCGATGGTCGCAGTCATCGGAACCCGATCGTGCACCCGCTACGGCAGGCGCCTGGCAAGGGCTTTTGGCTCAGCGATCGCCACCGCTGGATGGTGTCTGGTGAGCGGCTTGGCGCGCGGGATCGACGGCGAGGCTCATCGGGGAACGGTTGCGTCGAGGGGATTGGGGGTTGGCGTCCTCGGCTCCGGTCTCGACGTGTGGTATCCGGCGGAGCACCAGGTGTTGGGGGAGGAGCTGCTAGAGCTGGGCGGGGCCGTTATCTCTGAGTACGAAGAGGGGACTCCTCCCGAGCGCTGGCACTTCCCGCGTCGCAATCGCATCATCTCAGGCCTGGCGCAGGCCGTGGTGGTGGTGGAGGCGGGACTCACCGGAGGCGCTCTCATCACTGCCAGCCTGGCGCTCGACCAAGGCCGCCCGGTGTTCGTAGTGCCCGGCGATGTCGATCGGCCCGCCTCGGAGGGCTGTAATCGTCTGTTGCGAGATGGGGCGCATCCCGTATTGGGTCCTGGTGACCTGGTCGAAGAGCTCTCGCTGGTGCTCGGCCCGCCGCTGGGGACGCCTGGCCGTACCGCAGATGACAAGCTGGTCGAGGCCGTGGCGGCCGGAGCGCAGCTGAGCGAGCTGGCAGATGAGCTGGGGAGCCCCGAGCCCGAGGTCAGGCTGCGGGTGGCCCGCCTTCGGGCAGATGGAAGACTCGCTGGTGCCGGGGGGACGGTGGCTCCGGGCCGCTAGAGGTTGGTGCGAAGGCCTGATGGGCGAGGGCGGATTGGACCATCGGTATCTCGCCAATCGACCGTAACGCGCTGACGGTCTGAACCTGTCGTTCGGCCCTACATCGGGCACAACCGATGCAAGAGGCTGGGAGCATGACTGGAAGGGTCTGGCTGGTGGCGTGTGCCCTTTGCCTGTTCGGATCTGTGCTGTTGGCTCCTGCGACATCAGGTCAGGAGGGCGAGGACGCCGCGGTACTGCTGATCCTAGACGCCTCCGGATCGATGAACTCCACCGACGACAACGGGGTCCGGCTCATCGACGGCGCCCAGCAGGCCTTGACCCGCCTGGTCGAGATATTGCCCGAGGGAGCCCCGGTGGGGTTGCGGGTCTACGGGCATCGGGTGCCCAACACCGACAAGACCAACGGCTGCTTGGACACCGAGCTGATCGTGCCGGTGGGTCCCCTGGAGAAGGGATCGATGATCGATGCCATAGGGAGCTTCTCGGCCAGGGGGTTCACCCCCATTGGGCTATCGCTCGAAGAGGCGGCCTCCGACCTGTCAGATGGGCGAGGCACCATCATCTTGGTCTCCGATGGTGAGGACACCTGCGCTCCACCCGATCCGTGCGACGTCGCGGCCGGGCTTGTGAGCGCCGGCATCGATGTCCAGGTGCACACCGTTGGCTTCTTCCTGGGGGAGGGTGACCCTGCCCGCGCTCAGCTGCAGTGCATCGCCGATGCCACCGGCGCCTCCTATCGCGACGTCGACGCCATCGACTCGCTCACCGGTGAGCTGGGCCAGATCGTCGTGCAATCCCTTCCCGGGTTGGGCAACATCCCTGTGCCCATCGCCGGGGCGTTGGTTCGCACTGCAGCGCCTACGTTGAACCTCGGAGTTGCGCCCGGGGGCCACCCCCCGGGTAGCGGGTTCGGTGCCTATCAGGCCGCGCTGGCACCTGGCCAAACCGTGTGGTACGCCGTTGAACTGGACGGCCCATCGTTCTTGTCGGTGGGCGGCGACCTCAGCGCCTTCGTCCCGGGGGCCCAGCCGGGTGACACGATGGAAATGGTGATCACCGACGACAGCGGAGCCGAGGTCCATCTGTGGGACTCACGCTGGGGGCGCTCTTCGGTGGTGCTCACCGACATCGATGACCCGCAACGGGTCGGTTTCGGAGCCAGCACCGGTATCGGGTTCGACAACCCGTGGAGTGTGATGTCGGCCGAGGAGCGGTGGCCGGTGGAGATCCTGGGGTACGACGAGGAGTCCCACGACGCCACCATGAGAGAGCTGGTACGCCGGCCCGAGCCGCCCCTCGCCGGTCCCGGCACCTACTACATCGGGTTCACCTGGAACAGCGACGCCCAACTAGATCCTGCCTCGATCGGCTTCCTGATCACGACGTGGCCCATCAGCGACAGCATCCACCTCCAGTACGCATTAGCGGCAGGAGCGCAGGAAGCGGCCGGGGCACTGCTACTGCGACCCACTGGGTACGTCCGGGGGCCGATCCAACCAGGACCAAGTGACGGTGACCTCCAAGGTGGCTATTTCGGAGACATCGAACGCGGCGCCACCATCTGGTACTCGGTCCACCTCGAGGTCGACGAGGCGCTTTCGGTGCGGGGGTTCCTCAATCGACCCGAAGGGGCCAGCGCCGGTTCAGGGGAGACCTTCGGGGTCGAGATCTACGACCCCGAGATGCGGCTGGTCACCAGGCAGTACGAGGATCGAGAGTCGACGCTGGACCTCGCAGACCCAACGGCGCTCGACGCCAGCTTCCTGCCGCACGGCCTGGCTCCTCGGCCTCTGGCGGGCGGTGCCACCCCGTCGCTGTTGGGCGAAAGCGACACCACAGAAGGCACCCATTTCATCGCCTTCACGTGGGACGGTCCCGCCGACGGCACCTCAGCCGAGCTCGAATTCATCCTGAATGTGCACGGCGCCTTCGATGGAGCCGCTGGTGGCGGCGACAGGTTGTACCTCGTCGGGTCGCTGGACCGCTTGGCGGCACCGTTCGTGGACGTCGGCCTGTGTCCGGGCAGTCCCGATGCCTACTGCTTTGACCTCAGCGCGGTCATACGTCCCGGTGAGACCCGTTGGTACCAGGTTGAAGCGCCCGAGGGCTTGAGTGTGATGCTCGAAGCCGAGTTCGTCCCGCCAGCGGGATATCAACCGGGCGCGGACGATCACTTGCGGTTGTCGATCATCGATGTGGACGGGAACGATGTGACCTTCGACCATGAGCAAGCGCCGGCCGCACTCGACCTGAACTTCGTGGAGGAGGTGGCCAACCCCAGGGCCCAAAGCGTCTGCCCCGGCTGCGACCCTCCTCCGCCGGCATACGCCAGAGGGGGGCTCCACTACCTGGGAGTTACCTGGGAAAGTGAGGCGGAGCCCGTCGACGCAGAGCTGATCCTCCAAGTCGAGATGGCGCCGGTGGGAGAGGATCTCTTGCCGCCAGGCGAGGAGGTACTGGACGCCGCCGACAGCGGACCCGATCGCGGGCGAGAGCTGGTGGTGCTGGTAGCGACCCTGCTCGTCGCCGGGGGCGGGGCATGGTTGCTGTGGCGCAGATTCCGACGTCGAGCGGCGACTCCCGAGTAGTCCGTAGCTATCGCTACCGCGAACGCTGACCTTGAATTCCGTACGGGCTGACGCCTACTGGGTGCTGCATGCTCCGAGGACGATGACAACCGCAAGGGCCGAGAGAGTTCCTGTTGACATGACGATTCCGAGCTCGGGAGCGCGTCAGTATGGCGTTTCTGGTTCACTAGCAAACGCCATCGGGCTTTGTGTCCCTTGAGTCGTTGACTGGCTGGCGTCGCATGGCACCATGTGCCCATGGCGGCAATCCCACAAGTCCCAGGTTGGGCCGATCGCTCTCTTGAGGGCTACCTATCGCGTCTTCAGGCGGAACGCGGCTTGTCGCCTCACACAGTTGCCGCTTATCGGAGCGACCTGGCCCAGTTCTTCGATTACGCGGATCGGGCCGGCACTACGAGCCTGAAGGAAATCGATCGACGCCAGGTGCGGCGCTTCTTGGCGTTCCTCTCGACTCGCCAGTACGCCAGGCGGTCCGTCGCCCGCAAGGCGTCGGCGGTGAGGTCCTTCTTCGATGACGCCGCCAAGAGAGGGCTGGTGGCGCCGAGTCCGATCGCATCCATGGGACAGCCGAAGAGGCCAAGAACCCTGCCAAGAGCACTGCCCGCCAAAACGCTGGGAGGCATGCTGGATGCACTCGACGGCGAAGAACCGGTCGCCCTGAGAGATCGAGCGTTGCTCGAGTTGCTTTACGCCACGGGCTTGCGCGTTGCGGAGTTAGCGCAGCTCACCCTGACGGACCTGCGCGATGGCGACTTCATCCGCGTGATCGGCAAGGGTGACAAGGAGAGAGTTGTTCCGGTGGGTAAGACCGCCCGCAGGGCGCTCGACGCCTATCTGGCGCGGGGGCGACCTGAGCTGGCCGGACCATACTCGAGCAGCGCGGTTTTCGTAGGGGTGAGGGGTGCAGCACTGGACACCCGTGGAATGCGCCGGGTTGTCCGACAACGCCTTGGTACCTTTCCCCATGCACTGAGACACTCGTTCGCCACGCATCTATTGGAGAGAGGCGCTGATCTGAGAGCCGTACAAGAACTCTTAGGTCATGCCGAGCTGGCGTCGACACAGATATACACTTCCGTGACTCGCGAGCACCTGAAAGCAACTTATGACCGGTCGCACCCGCGCGCCTGACGAAAGAGGCCCTGAAGAGGTCCAAGATCTCTGGCGACGTTTCAAGGCCAAGAAGAGCGACCCCGAAGCCCGCGAGGGCCTCATTCTTCACTATTCGCCGTTGGTCAAGTTCGTTGCTGGTCGTGTCGGCGTGGGACTCCCTCGTAACGTCGATCATGGAGATCTGGCTTCATACGGCACCTTCGGACTGATCGATGCCATAGACAAGTTCGATCTCGATCGCGGGATCAAGTTCGAGACCTACGCCGTTAACCGGATTCGGGGAGCCATCCTCGACGAGTTGCGCGGCCTCGATTGGGTACCACGCTCAGTGCGGGCAAGGGCCCGCGAGATCCAGCGGAGCCTTGGTGAGCTCGAACACAAGCTGGAACGTACGCCAACAGACGCAGAGCTTGCGGCCCAGGTCGGCGTGTCGGTTGAGGAGCTACAGGACAGCCTGGCCGAGATATCAACCTTGGGTCTGGTGGCGCTCGACGAGCTGCTGAGTCCCGATGCGCGAGATTCGGCGTCGGTGGGGGAGATGTTGGCCGACCCCAAGGCGCTCGACCCGTCTGGGAACTTCGAGAAAGACGAGACGAGGTACTTCCTGGCCGATGCAGTTACCCGCCTTGCCGAGCGGGAGCGCCTTGTGGTGACCCTGTACTACTACGAGGGACTCACCCTGGCCGAGATCGGTGGGGTGCTCGGTGTAACCGAATCGCGGGTCTGTCAGATTCACACCAAAGCCGTCATGAGCCTTCGCAACCGGATGATTGAGCCGACCTTTAAGGACTGAGGTACACTCCCGCCGCCATAAATCACACGCTCGCCGCAACCTCCGTCGGTCGGGACCTGGCGGTCCCGCGGAGACTCGAAGGGTGCGCGGAGGACCAACCGAGATCAGGAGGCAGCCATGGCTGCAGTAACGATGAGAGAGCTGCTTGAAGCTGGCGTCCATTTCGGACACCAAACCAAGCGCTGGAACCCCAAGATGAGGCCCTACATCTTCGGGGATAAGAACGGCATTCACATAATCGATCTGCGCCAAACGATCGATCAGACCGAAGCCGCTTACCAGCTCGTGAAAGACCTAACCGCTGGTGGGGGAACCGTGCTCTTCGTGGGAACGAAGAAGCAGGCGCAGTCGGTGATCGAGGAGGCCGCTGAGCGGGCAGGCATGCCATACGTCAACAACCGTTGGCTGGGTGGGATGCTCACCAACTTCAACACCATTCACAAGCGGATCCTGTACTTGCACGAGCTCGAGCGCATGGACGAGTCTGGCGAAATGGAAGCCTTGCCCAAGAAAGAGCGACTTCGCCTGCGGCGCGAGCAGACGAAGCTTGAGACAGTGCTCGGCGGAGTTCGTGATCTCCACTCGCTGCCCGACGCTGTATTCATCGTCGATGTCCGCACCGAGGAGACTGCGGTCAAGGAAGCCAGAAGGCTGGGCATCCCGATTATCGCCTTGGTCGACACCAACTGCGATCCAGACATGGTGGATTTCGTGATCCCCGGCAACGACGATGCCATCCGCGCCGCTCAGCTCATGACCTCTGTCATCGCGGATGCTTGCATCGAGGGTGGTCAGATCGCCCAAGCACGTGCCAAGGAAACAGTGGCCGAGGAAAGTGCAGAGGAGTCGGCGAAGCCGCTTGCCGCTACCCCACCCGCACCGACCCCACCCGCACCGACCCCACCCCCACCGACCCCA